>JAZOLJ010000023.1:0-6537 GCA_045652845.1 Eubacteriales bacterium
GGATATCTATTTTGTTGACCACACGGCGGGGCTTTATCCGATTGCTGCATCGGGCGTGCCCTTTGATATGAAATACGTGGGGGTAAAGGGCGATATTCTTGCCGACCTCAACGAGGATCTTGCCGCAGAGCAAAAGGCGCGCGTCACGTACGACAATATTTTGCGCATGGTGGATGATCCCGACGTGCGCGAGCCGATCAAGTATCTGCGTCAGCGTGAGCTGGTGCATTACCAACGCTTTGGCGATGCGCTGCGTATTGCGCAGGATAACCTCGACAGCAAAAACTTTTACGCCATCAACCCGTCCTTTGATAAGTAAAAAAGGGGCATCACGCACTGCGTGATGCCCAATTTTTATATAGAGATAGGATGGGCCCCGATCCATTTTTCAAGGATATCCGCCGCCTCGCCAACCAGCTCGGCGCAGGGGCGCTTTCGGTAATATGCCTCGGTGCGGTCAGAGGGGGTGCTTGCGGCATCCTTGCCCTCCGTGCCCAAAAGATCGCGGCAGATAATGCTGCCGCCCGCGCGCTCGCGGAAGATGGCGCAAAGCTCTTGCACTGCCTTATAATGTGCCGTTTTGGCGGGCTTGTCGTTGGTATCATCGTAGCCGTAAAGAGCACCCGCTACCAAGCACATGCCCGAAACCGCGCCGCACACCTCGCGCTGTCTGCCAAGTCCGCCGCCAAAGGGGGCGGCAAGCCGCAGCGCCGTTTTTTGATCAAAGCCCGTGAGGTCGCAAAATGTAAGAAATACTGCTTGCGCGCAGTTGTAGCCCTTTTTAAAATATGCGATTGCTTGTTCTTTTCTGGTCATAGTGTAGTCTCCGTCATCCAAGAGAATCGGTAATATCCGTGGTCACGCAGTGGTCAAAGCATCCAAAGATCTCGTCGGTTTCCTCGGGGACCCATTTTTGTGTAAAAGCACTTACCAGCGGCACGATCACAAGACCCGCGAGCATGGCAAATACACCCGAGTAGAGCGAGTTTTTGAAGATAAAGCCAAAGAAGCCGCCGTTTACGGTAAACACCCTCATGCTGATGAGCAGCTGTACGATCTCAAGCCCCGCACCAAACACAAAGCAGGCGGCAACGGCGGGCTTTGAGATGCGCTTGCTGTAAAGACCGTACATGAAGGGGGCGAGAAACGCACCTGCAAGCGCGCCCCAAGAAATGCCCATCATCTGTGCAATAAACACCGAGTCAGCCCAAACAGTATCCTTGAGGATGGCAATGACTGCAGAGAGTGCCACGAAGAACACAATGAGAAGGCGCATGATAAGCACGGAGTTCTTCTCGCTTGCCGCCCCTTTTTTCTTTTTATCCATGATGGGCAGGATCACGTCAAGCGTGAGAGTGGAGGAGGAGGTCAGCGCGAGCGAGGAGAGGGTGGACATGGATGCCGAGAGCACCAGCACGATCACCAGTGCGATGATGATTGCGGGGAGAGTGGCAAGCATGGTGGGCACGATGCGGTCGTTCATCACAACGCCGCCAACGATCCCATCTCGGTAGATTGCGGGATCATTGGCGTAGAGCCTGCCAAAGCCGCCGAGGAAGTAGCAGCCGCCTGCCACGATAATGGCAAACAAGGTAGAAATAACGGTGCCCTTTTTGATGGAATCCTCGTTTTTGATGGAGTAGAATTTACCAACCATTTGCGGCAGACCCCAGGTGCCCAGCGAGGTAAGGAGCACGACGATAAGGAGGTACAGTGGCTGCGTGCCGAAGAAGGAGGTAAAAGCGCCCTGCTGCCCTGCGGTTTCGGGGTAGGTGGAGATTACCTGCGATAGCCCTCGGATCGCCTCGCCCGCGCCGCCGTTGGCGCCCAGCACTGCGGCGATCAGCACAACGATACCCACAAGCATGATAATGCCTTGAATAAAATCATTGATGGCGGTAGCCATGTAACCGCCGAAAATAACGTACACACCCGTCAGCGCTGCCATTACCACAACCACGATCCAGTACTGCACATTAAATGCGGATTTGAAAAGGCTGGAAAGTCCGTTGTAAAGCGAGGCGGTGTAGGGAATGAGAAACAAGAATACGATAAAGGATGCCGCGATCTTGAGCGCGGGGGATTTGTAACGCTTTTCAAAGAAATCGGGCATGGTGCGTGAGCCGAGTGCCTGTGTCATAATGCGTGTGCGGCGACCGAGCACCACCCATGCAAGCAGTGAACCGATAAAGGCGTTGCCAAGACCGATCCAGGTGGAGGCAAGACCGAAGTTCCAGCCGAATTGCCCCGCATATCCGACAAAGATAACGGCGGAGAAGTAAGAGGTGCCAAACGCAAAGGCGGTCAGCCAGGGACCGACGCTGCGACCGCCGAGAACGAAGCCGTTTACGTCGGTTGCGTGGCGACGGCAATAAACGCCCACGAAGATCATCAGCCCGAAAAAGAGCACGATGAAGGGGAGTGCGACGAGCACGTTTGTGGTTGTTGTTGCGGTAAGTGGAGTTGCTTGCAGTGCCATAGATCATCAATCCTTTCTTTGCTTGATTTTGATATCAAAGGGGGGAAGGCACAAAAAAACCGCCCCTCTGCCAAAAAGCTGAGGGCGGATCACAAATGCGATACGCGGTACCACCTCTTTTTACCGCCCCCTCGCGGAGTGCGGCCTTTGCGACACTGACATGTCTTAGCGCGATAACGGGCGCCCCCGACACAGCCTACCGAGCAAAAATGCCTTTCGGTGTGCGGCTCTCGAAATGTATTCGGCACGGTACCCCCACCGCCTTACACCAACCGGCGGCTCTCTGCGCAGCGTATCCGTGCTTACTGATTTTCGGTCACAGCCTTTATGCTGACAGTTTAGCACATTGCTTTTGGTTTGTCAAGTGCTTTTTTGATTTTTGCGCAGAAAAATGGAGCGAAACGAGGCGATGCCGCAGGCATGCAGCCTGCGGCATTGCCCTGCTTTACCACAGCGTTTCGTCAAGATAGCATTTGATGGTATCCTCAAGCCAAAAGGTAAAATCAATATCGGGGTGCTTTTTCTCATATTCCTTCATTTTTAAATAAAGCTCCTTGCCGTCCCCCGCATCGTGCCAGATATCGGCAAACACAAAATCGAAGCCACCTGCCATTTTGCTGTCAGCAAAGGAGAAGGCGTCCTCACAAACAAGGCGGATCTTTTCCCTGTGTGGAAATTGCGGCAATATGTGCGTTTGAAACAGCTCAATCACGTTGGGGCTGAGGTCCACCACCGTGACGCTTTCTACGGCATCCTTTTGTGCGGCGTGGTAGGCAAAGTAGCCGAGCCCGAGCCCGAACGTGAGCACTCTGCCGTGCGCTTTTTCAATGGCGGGGTAGGTGGTCACCATTTCGTTTGGCTGCAGCGTCATCCACTCTCTGCCGTTTTCAAGGACTGCGGGGAAGGGATATTCCTCGTTAAAAAAGCCGATCTGCGGGATCATGCGGCGGTCGGGAGTGATGACAAAATCATTGCAAACAAACGCTTCAAGAGGGCGCAGACGCTCGGTCTTCAGCTCCCATTTTCCGCACACGTCGTGGGGAATCTTGATATTTTGAAAATAGGCATCCCCAACGTATTCGGCGGGGTCAAGCTCGTGAATGGCAGGCGATAGCCAATAGCGGAAAAACAGGCGGTCGCGCCCTGCGGTATCCAGCCCTGCCATGGCGGCAAGATATTGCGCGTAAGCCTCGGCACGGGTGATGCTGCAGCTCTCGGCAAGCTCGCTCACCATGCCGTTGTCAATGGCATTGGGCATGAGATTGAGATATAGACTAAAGAGCTGCACGAGGTCGTTATTGTTGCGGCGGATCAGATCCTGTGAAAGTCCGCAATCTTCAAAATAAGCAGGATGCATGGCTGCCTCCTTGGGATTTTAGGATAACTGTATTATAGCACAACACGCACAAAAAAGCAACGCCCAAGCTCTCGGATCTTTTACTGTGGTCTGCTCGGCAGCTTATCTTCGCGGCAGTGCTGCGCCGAGCAGGTAATGTCTTAACATGGATTTTATGAGAAATAGATTTGTGTACACAAAATTTACAATTTTTTCATAAAAATTTCGCTGTATTTTGTTATACTAAACTTCTAAAAACTAATAAAAAGGAGTTGGTATTATGGCATTGACATGCATATCCAACGGTAAAATCGTGCTTACCGATGAAGTGGTGTGCGACAAGCACCTCGCCTTCGACAGCGAAAGCGGAAAGATCATCGGCATTACGGACGAGCTTCCCACCGGCGCAACTATCATTGACGCCAAGGGCAATTACGTTGCACCTGGTCTTGTTGATATTCATATTCACGGATATCTCGGAGAGGATACCTGCGACGCGAAGCCCGAGGGCATCAAGAGGATAGCCTACGGCGTGGCTCAAAACGGAGTTACGTCCTTCCTCCCCACAACGATGACCGTGGCTAAGGATCAGATCATCAACGCGCTTAACGCTGTACGCTCCGTTAAGGAAGAAAGCAAGACCTGGAACGGTGCAGAGATCATCGGCGTTCACGCCGAGGGCCCGTTTATCAACCCTTCTAAGAAGGGTGCTCAGGCCGAGGAGAACATTCTCGTTCCCGACGCTGATTTTATACTCGAAAACGCCGATATCATCACCTCGGTCACTCTCGCCCCCGAGATGGACGAGGGTCACAGGTGCATAAAGAAGCTTGCGGCAGAGTCAGATGTGCTGGTATCTATGGGACACACCGACGCTAAATTTGAGGAAGCTATGAGTGCGGCCAAGGACGGCGTTAACCACGCCACCCACCTTTTTAACGCCATGTCGGCTCTGGCACACAGAAATCCCGGCGTTGTCGGCGCGGCTCTTGCATCCGATAACGTTTCGGTAGAGGTCATCGCAGATACATTCCACATCAATCCCGGTCTTTACTCCATTATTGCCAAGGTGAAGGGCGACAAAATGGTGCTCATCACCGACTGCACCCGTGCAGGCGGTATGCCCGACGGCGAATACGACCTTGGCGGACAGGCCATCTTCCTCAAGGGAATAGAGTGCCGCCTGGCTGACGGCACCATTGCAGGCAGCGTTCTGAAGCTCAACAACGCGGTTAAGAACGTGCTCGACCATACCGACCTCCCCGTTTACGAGGTCTTTAAGATGGCGTCCCTTAACCCCGCAAATGCTATCCGTTGCGGCGATAGGATCGGCTCGTTGGATGCAGGAAAGGACGCCGACATCATCATTGCTGATGAAAATATCAATATAATCAGAACCATAAAGAAAGGAAACACAATCTATGAAGCTTAAGGTTCATGCACCCCTCGATCCCGGCTTTATGCCAATGGCGGTCGTATACCGTGATTTCGAAGCGGCAGTAAAGGCTGAGGGTGGAGAAAAACTCACTATCGGACTCGAAAGAAACGACGGTCTTACCTCCCTGTTTACCGTTGACGTATTCAAGGACGGAACAGGCCACGACGAGGAGAATTACGAGTTCGTTGAAAGAATAGTCAAGACCCTTCTTTGGGCGCGCGGCGGTTACAGGATAATCATCGCAGGCTCGAAGGTTATAGCAGACAAGATCAAGGCCGATTACTCTAAGGACGGCGCTCGCGCATTCGACAACGAGTTTATGTCGGGCGTTTACGAGGCTCCCTTTGAGGTTATCCACGTTCCCTTCGAGCAGGCTCCCGTTTCCAAGGAGGGTGCATCCCCCGTTGGCCGTCACCTTGACGGCTGCCGCATAGGCTTTGATGCAGGCGGAAGCGACCGTAAGGTAAGTGCAGTCGTTGAAGGCG
Source organism: Eubacteriales bacterium (assembly GCA_045652845.1). Taxonomy (GTDB): domain Bacteria; phylum Bacillota; class Clostridia; order Oscillospirales; family CAG-272; genus Firm-07. The sequence goes on from JAZOLJ010000023.1 coordinate 5,739, forward strand.
AGGCTACATATTCTGAGGAGGTCGTTTGGTTCCCCAAGCTTCAGAATGATCCTCAGTACCATTACGACGGAATCATGGACGCCATGAAAACTGCGGCATCCAAGATGCAAAGGGTTGACGCTATCGGTGTTTCTACCGCGGGCGTTGTTGTTGGAAACCGTATTATGACATCCTCTCTTTTCCTTAAGGTAAAGAATGAGAACCCCGAGGCATTTGAGAAGGTAGTTAAGAATATTTACACCGACATCGCAAAAGAGCTCGGAAACGTTCCGATCGAGGTAGCTAACGATGGTGACGATACCCCCCTCGAAGGTGCTATGGATCTCGGCGACACCAACGTTCTCGGCGTTGCGATGGGAACAAGTGAGGCGGGCGGATACGTTGACGGAAACGGCAACATCACCGGCTGGCTCAACGAGCTTGCATTCGTGCCCGCAGACTTCAATAAAGCTGCGATGGTTGACGAGTGGTCGGGCGACTACGGCTGCGGAGTTAAGTACTTCTCCCAAGATGCGGTTATCAAGCTTTGCCCCGCTGCGGGAATCGAGCTTGACGAAAGCGCCTCCCCCGCTGAAAAGCTTAAGGTCGTTCAGGGACTTATGGCCAAGGGTGACGAGCGTGCCGCAAAGATATATGAGACCATCGGCTCGTATTTCGGATACGCAGTTGCGTACTATGCTATTTTCTACGATATCAAGCACGTTCTTCTTATGGGACGCGTATCCTCCGGTGAGGGCGGAAATATCCTTTATAAGACCGCGCAGAAGGTTCTTGCCGAGGAGTTCCCCGAGCTGGCTGC
>JAZOLJ010000024.1:0-8832 GCA_045652845.1 Eubacteriales bacterium
GGCAAAAAATCCCTCAATATCTTGCACGGCACCAAGAAATATGCTATACTGAAGGCATAGAAGATATTCTCCTGAAAGGAAGCGAATATTATGAAGGTTATACTGCAAAATCTCACGAAGGAGTTCCCCGCACGCGGGAAAAAGGGTGAGGTGGTCGTTGCCGTAAACGACTTTACCTTTGAGATACCCGACGGTGAGCTGATCGGACTGCTCGGCCCCTCAGGCTGCGGCAAAAGCACAACTCTTAGCCTCATCTGCGGCTTGCAAAAGCCAACGGGCGGCAAGATCCTTTTCGGCGAGGATGACGTGACCGACCTCCCCCCCGAGCACAGAGGCGTGGGACTTGTGTTTCAAAACTACGCGCTTTATCCGCACTTAACGGTTTTACAGAATATTCTTTTCCCCCTGCAAAATCTAAAGGGCAAGGACAAGCTCAGCCGCGAGGAAATGCTGGAGCGCGCCTACAAAATCGCCGCACTGGTGCAGATCGAGGGGCTGATGGAGCGACGCCCCGCCGAGCTTTCGGGCGGTCAGCAGCAGCGCGTTGCCATTGCACGCGCGCTGGTAAAAATGCCGCGCGTGCTGCTGCTTGACGAGCCGCTTTCAAACCTGGATGCACGCCTGCGCCTGCAAACGCGCGAGGAGATCCGCCGCATTCAAAAGGAAACGGGCATTACCACCGTGTTCGTCACGCACGACCAAGAGGAGGCAATGAGCATCTCCGACCGCATTGTGGTGATGAAGGATGGCATTGTGCAGCAGATCGGCAAGCCACAGGAGGTTTATGACGCCCCCTGCAACCTGTTTGTTGCCAAATTCCTCGGCACACCGCCCATCAGCGTATTTGAGGGCGAGGTGAAGGGCGGCAAGCTCTATATCGGCGAGGAACCCGTGCTAAACGCCACGGGCGTGGCGGATAGCCGCGTGCTGGTGGGCGTGCGCCCCGAGGGCTTTGTGCCCGACAAGGAGGGCGCGCTTACCTGCACGCTTGGCGGTGTGGAGGTAATGGGGCGCGATATCAGCATCGTTGCCACGCACGAAAAGGCAAGGGGCGCGACCATTCGCGCCATTGCAGGCTCGGATTGCAGTCTTGACGTGACCGCCGCTACCGTGCGCTTTGCGCTAAAGCCCCACAAGGTAGATCTGTTTGACCCCGAAACCGAGGCGCGCATTCCTGCCGCACTCATGTAAGGAGATGGCAATGGAACAAAACAACAAAAAAGCGTGGCTTTACCTCTTGCCCGCGATCCTATTTCTTGGCGTGTTTATGCTCTACCCACTCGTTGACGTGCTGATCTACTCCCTTGAGGAGGGCTACAACTTTGCCGCGCAAAGCTACTTCGGGATGGGCACGTATAACTATTCTTATATCCTGCACGACCCGTATTTTTTGCAGGCACTGAAAAACACGCTGATACTGGTGCTGTTTACCGTGCCGATCTCAACGGCATTGGCACTCCTGCTCTCGCTGGCGCTCAGCTCCATCAAGCCCCTGCGCAACCTGTTTCAAACCGTATATTTTCTCCCCTACGTGACCAACACCTTAGCGGTTGGTATGGTCTTTATGATCTTATTTAAAAAGACCCCCTACACAAACGGTCTTATCAACCTCATTTTAGGCTTTTTCGGGCAAACGCCCATCGACTTTATCGAGGGCCCCTACTGGGCAAAGATGCTGGTGCTGTGCGTTTACACCGTTTGGATCGTAATGCCCTTTAAGGTGCTGGTATTAACGGGCGCGCTTGCCTCTGTCAAACAGGATTACTACAACGCCGCCCGTGTTGACGGCACCTCGCGCTTCCGCATTTTTTATAAGATCACTCTGCCCATGATCTCCCCCATGCTCTTTTATCTTGTGATCACGGGCTTTATCGGCGCATTTAAGGCATACAGCGATGCCGTTGCCATCTTCGGCACCAACCTCAATGCCGCCGAAATGAATACCATTGTAGGCTATATTTACGATATGCTGTACGGCGACGGCGGCGGCTACCCCTCCTTTGCCTCGGCAGCAGCCATTGTGCTGTTTGCGATCGTGCTGACCATTACCTGCATCAATCTTTTGATCCGCAAAAGGCACGTATTTAACGGTTAAGGAGGTGCGCTGCTATGACGAAAAACGATTTTAACCGTATCGAGCGACGCGCCGACCGAGGGCGCATCCTGCTGCGCGTGGCGATCTATGCCCTGCTTGGCATTTGGGCACTGATCGTGCTGTTTCCCTTTTACTGGATGATACTCACCTCCGTGAAGGGGTACGGTGCCTACAACTCGGAATACGTGCCAAGGCTTTACACCCTCTCCCCCACGCTTGAAAACTACGTGCACGCCTTTTCCACCGTGCCACTCGCCAAATATTTTTTAAACACCGCTATTTTTACACTGGCAACGACGGCGTTGATGCTGGTGGTGATCGTGCCTGCAGCCTTTGCCTTTGCGCGGCTGCAGTTCCGCGGCAAAAATCTGCTGTTTGGGGCATTTCTCGCACTGATGATGATTCCCACGGAGCTGGTGATCATCACCAACTTCGTCACCATTACCAATCTTGATCTGCGCAACAGCTTTATGGGGCTTATTCTCCCCTCGGTTACCTCGGTATTTTACATTTATTTGTTAAAGGAGAGCTTTGAGCAGATCCCCGACGAGCTTTACCGCGCCGCCAAGGTAGACGGCACCTCCGACCTCAAATATCTGTTAAAGGTCATGCTGCCGATCTGCCGCCCCACGATCGTGACCGTTACCATCTTAAAGATCATTGAGTGCTGGAACTCCTACGTGTGGCCCCGCCTCATTACCGACGACAAGGCGTATTTTCTCGTATCCAACGGCATTCAAGAGATCCGCGAAAACGGATTTGGCCGCGAAAACATTCCCGCCATGATGGCGGCGGTGGTGGCGGTTTCGGTGCCGCTTATCCTGCTCTTTCTCATCTTTCGTAAAAAGATCATGGAGGGCGTTGCGAGAGGAGGGCTTAAGGGATGAGGACATTACCGCGCATACTCTCACTGTTACTGATCGTGGCATTCACCCTGCCGCTGCTCACCGCCTGCCACGGGCAAAAGGGGCTTGAGCCCTTTTTGATGCCCGAGAGCTTTGATACCAACAAGCAATACGAGATCACCTTTTGGGCAAAAAGTGACACCAATATCACGCAGACCCGCATTTATCAGCAGGCGATCGCCGATTTTCAAAAGCTTTACCCCAACATCACCGTCACACTGCAGATCTACACCGATTACGGCAGGATCTACAACGACGTGATCACCAACATTTCTACCTACACCACCCCCAACATCTGCATCACCTATCCCGACCATATTGCCACCTATCTCTCGGGCATCAACACCGTAGTGCCGCTTGACGGCTTGATGGCAGATGCCAAATACGGTCTTGGCGGCAGTGCGCTTTGCTATGACGGCCCCACTGCCACCGAGATCATTCCGAAATTCCTTGCCGAGGGCAAGATCGACGGCACACAGTATGCCCTGCCCTATATGCGCTCGACCGAGGCATGCTACGTAAATAAAACCTACGTTGAAAAGCTTGGATACACGCTGCCCGACGTGCTCACGTGGGACTTTATCTTTGAGGTAGCCGAGGCGGCAACGGCAAAGGATGCCGAGGGCAACTATGCCGTAAACGGGCAAAAGGTCATGCTGCCCTTCATATATAAGTCGACCGATAATATGATGATCCAAATGCTAAAGCAAAAGGGTGCGGCATATTCAACCGACGGGGGCGACATTCAGCTCTTTCACGACACCACAAGGGACCTGCTTGCCATGGTTGCCGACAACACTGCATCGGGTGCCTTTTCTACCTTTAAGATCTCGGGCTACCCCGGCAATTTCCTCAACGCCGGGCAATGCATTTTTGCCATCGACTCAACCGCGGGTGCTACCTGGATGGGGACAAACGCGCCGCTTTCCGATATCAGTGAGGATAAGCTGGTAGAGTTTGAAACCGCCGTTTTGCCGATCCCGCAATTTGACACCGCCAATCCGCAAATGATCTCGCAGGGCCCCTCGGTTTGTATCTTTAACAAGGCAGACAGCGGCGAGGTGCTTGCCTCTTGGCTCTTTGCGCAGTATCTTTTAACAAATGAGGTGCAAATTGCCTACGCCAAGACCGAGGGCTATGTGCCCGTGACCTCAAAGGCGCAGGAAAGCGACGTTTATACCGATTATCTTTCTCGCGAGGGCGAGGATAACAACGTTTACTACGACGTAAAGATCAAGGCATCAAAGCTTTTGCTTGAAAACATTGACCGCACCTTCGTTACCCCCGTTTTTAACGGCTCGGCGTCGCTCCGTAACGCCGCAGGTCAGCTGATCGAAAGCACCACAAAATCGGTGCGACGCGGCGAAACCGTGGATGCGGCGTACTACGATGCGCTTTTTGAAAGCGTTACCTCTCTTTACCGCCTTGACCAAAGCGTAACGGTAGGGGGCGAGAAGGAGGAGCTTGGTAGGCTCCCCACCATGTCGGTGGTGCTGCTGGCTACGTTAGGTGCAGCTTGGTGCATGATCGGTGCCGTTGGCATTAAAAAATTGGTGAAAAAGCGAAAATTTGGTCATACTGCTTGACTTTGCACCTTGTTTGGTGTATAATGTGACCGAAAAATGATGGGGGTACCATCATTTAAAAATTAAAAAGGAGAACACTATCATGAAAAGAGTTTTGCTTGTTGTTCTTGCAGTGATCCTTGCATTTGCATGCGTTGCCTGCAGCAAGGAGGACATCAACAAGAAATCTGAGGGCGTGATGACCTACGCAGAGTACGACGCCGCAGCGCTTGAGTCGAAGGTGACCATTGAGGCCTACGTTCAGGCAAAGCAGAGCTGGTGGGAGAACAAGGCTACCCTTTACACCCAAGACGGTGAGGGTGCTTACTTCATCTACGAGCTCCCCTGCACCAAGGAGCAGTACGACGCCATGACCATTGGCACCAAGATCAAGGTTTCGGGCACCAAGACCGCTTGGTCGGGTGAGGTTGAGATCGTGGATGCAACCTTTGAGATCCTTGAGGGCAACTACGTTGCTACCGCCAAGGACGTGACCGCCCTGCTTGGCACCGATGACCTCATCAAGAGCCAGAACATGTTCGTTGCCTTCAAGGGCATGACCGTTGAGGCATCGAAGGATGCTGACGGCAACGACGTTCCTTACCTTTACAAGTGGAACGGCTCGGGCCAGGATGGCGACGACCTTTACTTCAACGTATCGGTAAACGGCAAGACCTATACCTTTACGGTTGAGAGCTATCTGTGCGACAAGAGCACCGACGTTTACGCTGCTGTAAAGGCACTGAAGGTTGGCGACAAGATCGACATGGAGGGCTTCCTTTACTGGTATGAGGGTGTAAATCCCCACATTACCTCTGTAAAAGCCGCTCAATAATCAATCTAACAAAAACCCGCCGTGTCATGCGACACGGCGGTTTTTTTATGAAAGAATGAACAGCCCTTTTTCGGGGTGCGGTTAAATATCGTATTTCGCCAAGATCTCGGCGGGGGTCTTTTTTAGCAGCAGCAAAATCGGCAGCGTACCGCAGATGAGCGATACCGCAAAGAGCACTCCAAGATCGGCAAGTGCCAGCGGGAGGGGATAGAAAAAGATCTCCTCAACGAGGGGCGAGAGCGAAAGACATGCAACAAGGAAGCCGCTTGTCAGCAGATAGCCGACAAACACCGTCAGCGCGGTCAGCACCAACGCCTCGACAAAGAAGCGGAAGGTAAGGTTGCGGCGAGAAACACCGATGGCGCGCCAAATACCGATCTCCTTTACGCGGTTCATCAAGGAGGAGCGCATGATAAAATACATACAAACGCTCATTAAAAGAAGCACCACCGCCATGGCAATGAGGCTTGCTGTAATACCCGCGGCAACGTCGCTCATTCGCGCATCAAGCACGTCATTGGGCGTAAGGATCGCGGGCAGGTACTCAGCACCCGTTTGCACATCACCAAAATTTTCGGCGAGCCACTGTGCAGTCTTTCCGGGGTCGCTTGAATGCACGACGGTATAAAGATAAGAAAAATACTGCGTGCCAAAGGAATCTACCATCACGTCGCCACCCTCGTAGATCGGCTCCTTGCCGTCAACCGCATCCCCAGTTTGCAGCGTCACCCTTGTGGTTTCGCCGTACTGCTTGGATGCGGCAATGTAATCGAGGTCACAGAGCAAATATACCGCTTCACCGCTTGGGAAATACACGGGCTCGCGCTGATAGAAAATCTCCTCGTAATAAATCTGGTACTGCTTGATCATCGACACGTAATCCGGCAGGGTCGGCTTTGCCGCCACCAACTCGGCTGGGGTGGGGTATCTGCCGTGGAGCGCCTTGTATTTTTCGGCAAGAAAGAGCGTTTCACCCTCGTTAATGAGCGCATATTTCATATCCTCTACCCCCATTTCGCAAAGGATAAAGAGGTCAAGGTCACCGCGCTCAAAGAAATAGCGATCCCTCAAAAACTCGTCAAAATACGCATAATAATATGCAAGATACTGATAGGCATAGGTCGTCAGCGCCGCCTCCTTTGCCTCAAGGAACTCTGCCGAGGTTGGGTCAAGCGTGGGGTTTTCCGCCTTCACGATCGCCTCGATATACGCGTCACTTGTGTTGCGCGTCATGCCCTTTGCCGTCAGCCACAGCGGGTAGGAATCGTAATTGCGGATCACCTCCTTCACCCGCAGCTCTCTGCCGTTTACCACAACGGTGCTTTGGGTGTAATCAAGCACAGAACTGTTAAGTGCCACCACAGCCTCGCCCGCGGCAAGCGTGAGCCCAAGGTCGTCGGCAAGCTTTACGTTGCCCGTCATGCTATCTATCACGTAGCGCGCCATATCGGTTTCGTTTAGGTATACCGCAGGCTCCTCTGATTTTACCACCCCGGCAATATGAAGATTTTCCCCATTGACGGTAAAGGTGCTGCAATAAAGCCCCAAAAGATCCTCATATTTCTTCACATATGCAAGCGGCGAATTTTCAAGCAGCGCATCTGCCACCGCGGTGGTGATCAGCAGCTCGTTTGGCTGCGGCTCGCCCACGCCCGCTACCACGGTTTTGCCTGCGGCAAGCTCCGCGCCAAGATAAACGGCGTTTGTTTGATAGCCCGATATGTAATTCCCCGTTGAAAAGGTTTCAAAATTACCGGGGTAAAACCAAACGAAATCATCTCCATCGGGGTACTGAGAGGAAAGGCGCAAGCCGTCGATGCCGCTCTCTGCCTCGTTAGCGGTACAAAGGCGCGCCGAAACCGTCGCGTCGGCTGTATACACGTAAAATACGTTGTGGTTATAGGAGCGATCGATCTTGCCGATCGAAGCAAAGACCGTGCCAAACACCGCACTCATCATCACAATGGCAGCGGCAAACAGGCACAGGCACCCAACCAGCAGCTTTTTGCCCTTTTTGTTTTTGCGGAAATTGGCGCGAAAGCCACTGAAAAGCGAGGAGGTAAAGGTAAAGAGCCTGCCGGGGCGCGTGCAAGAAACGGGAGGCAGCTCTGACATATCAATGCTCTTTTCCCCGTCGGCGGCACGCGCCTCTTCGGTAAATACACCCTCAAGCAATCGCATCTCGCCCGTGCCGTCAAGCACCTGCACGCCCGCGGTATCAAAATGGCAATAAAGCTTTCCGCCAAGGCTGACAAGCTTTAAGCGCACAGGCACCTGCGGCAGCTCGCCGTAATATTCTACCTCGGCGCCCTCACCGCCAAAAACCGTTTTTTGCAGCTCGCCGAGATAAATGGCGTTTTTATCGCGTGCCACGTATCCGTTCGCATTGCTGTTTTGGCGCATACCAACCACCGCGCCGTCGGATAATTCAATCACGGTATCGCAGTAATGATCAACGAGATTCGCCTCGTGCGTGACAAGCAGCACCAAATGGTCGCGCGAGATCCGCTTTAACAGATCCATGATCATCACGGTATTTGCCTCGTCAAGGTTGCCCGTCGGCTCATCGGCTAAAATGATGCGCGGATTTTTGACAATAGCACGCGCGATCGCCACGCGCTGCTGCTGACCGCCCGAAAGCGTATCGGGCGTGCGCTTTTCGTACTTCTCCATATCCACCTGGCGAAGTGCCGCGCGCACACGGCGTGCGATCTCCTCCTCGTCGGTCATGCCGCAAAGGCGGAGCGCCGCCGCCACGTTTGAAAAGCAGGTTTCACCCGAGTGGAGATTGTAGTTTTGAAAGATATAGCCGATATAGCTGTTGCGCGTGGTATCGGTATCAATACCGATCTCCTGCCCATCGATGGTGAGGCTGCCGCCGTCAAAGCGGTCAAGACCGCCGATCACGTTTAACAGGGTCGTTTTACCGCAGCCGCTTTTGCCAAACACGGCAACCATGCCGCTGGCAGGCAGGGAGAGCGTAACGTCATTGATCACGTGGATCTCGTTCGCGCTACCCTTATCAAAATATTTATTCAAATTTTTCAGCTCGATCATACCGCAGCACCTCCTCGTAAGGATTTCTTTACGCTCTCGCCAAAGAGGCGCCGCACCTGCAAATAGGTAATACGCAGGGTGAGCAGCAAGACACCAAGGTAAATCAGGGCATACTGCCAAGCGTAAAGATAAACGAAATACTCGTTGAATTTCGGCGTGGTAAAGATCAGCACGGCCAATAGTGCCACCAGCACGAAGGCAGGGATGAGCGACAGGAGCATGCGCACGTACATAGCAAGGCGGATCACGCGCACAGGGATACCCATGGAGCGCATGATCGCCATATCGCCGCCAAAGGCGGAAAGCGCGCGCGCCGAGCAAAGATTGATGAAAAACGCAAGAAACAGGATCGCCATGATCCAAACGCCGCCAAGC
>JAZOLJ010000025.1:0-5293 GCA_045652845.1 Eubacteriales bacterium
GTGCCGAAATAAACAGAATGCCTCGGCGGCTCAACACCGCCGTCGCGCGGCGAACGGCATTCTTCCCGCCGCGTGGCTTTGCCACGCAACGGGTTCTCGTCCCCGTAATCTGCTCCAGAACGAGAAAAAACCACCCCGAATGGGGTGGTTCTCGTTCTGGAGCGGATTACGGGGCTCGAACCCGCCACCTCGACCTTGGCAAGGTCGCGCTCTACCAAATGAGCTAAATCCGCAATGGTGCCTCCGGTCGGAATCGAACCAACGACACGGGGATTTTCAGTCCCCTGCTCTACCAACTGAGCTACAGAGGCAAAACTGGCGACCCGGATGGGACTCGAACCCACGACCTCTAGCGTGACAGGCTAGCGTTCTAACCAACTGAACTACCGGGCCAGGCCATCGCAGGAACGGTACTCCGAACCAGCGACTTTGATATTATATCACAGCGTTTTTCTCTTGTCAACACTTTTTTTCAAGTTTTTTAAGATTTTTTGAAAAAACCCTCAATTTCGGATTTGGGGAAGGTGTAATCGTTGCCGCAGAAGTGGCAATGCACAGTGAGCTCTTCGGGCTTGCCCTCGGCTCGTTGCTCGGCAAGCATTTCGGTGAGATCCTTTTCTCCCACGGCGTGCAGTGCCTCGGCAATGCGCGCGCGGCTACAGGTGCAGCGATAGGCAACGTCAAGCTCGTCAAACAGATCGTATTCAATGCCGTCAAGGGCAATGGCGGCGATCTCCTCAAGGGAAAGCCCGCGGTCAAGCAGGGCGGAAATATTTGAAAGGGAAGCGGCATTTTTCTCAAGCTGCTCAATGACGGCAGGGTCGGCAAAGGGCAAAAGCTGTACCATTACGCCGCCCGCTGCACGGCAGGTACAGTCTACGTCTACCAAAACGCCAAGCGCGCAAAGCGTGGGCACCTGCTCGCTTTCGGCATAGTAGGCGGTAATATCCTCGGCGATCTCGCCGCTGATAAGCGGCACGGTGCCGTGATAGGGCTCCTTGCCACCAAGATCCTTGATCACCGTCATGGTGCCCTTGCCAACAGCTCCCCCAACGTCGAGCTTGCCGTTTTTCTTGAGGGGCAGGTCTGCGGTGGGGTTTTGCACGTAGCCACGCACGTTGCCAAGGTAATCGGCAGTGGCGATCAGCTTGCCGATGGGGCCGTTTCCCGCAACGGTGAGGGAAAGCACGTCGGTCCTCTCACCAAGCATGCAGCCCATGATCGAAACGCCCGTCAGCAATCTGCCAAGCGCTGCGGTAGCGGTAGGGGTGGTTTGATGAATGCGGATCGCCTCGTTTACGATCGCCCTTGAATTGATCACGTGAATGCGTGCGCTGCCGTCCTTTGTCATGCCGCGCAAAATCGTTGCCTGCTCCATTTTCGGTATCCTCACTTTTTACAGATCGCTTTGATAAACCAGCGTTCGGTCTTGGGGCACGGTGCGCTGAAATCGGTGCCGCCGAAAAATTCAATATCGTCAAACCCCGCGCGCGTGAGAGCTGCGGTCAGCTCCTGTTTTGTATAGCAGCGCTCGGTCTGCTCCTCGTCGGTGCGGGTGTAGGTGCCATCCTCGTTTTCCGAAAAAACCGAAAGATAAAAATGGCAAAGCCCACTATCCTGTAGGTATTCGTTTTGCCAGCCGCAAAAGCAGTGCTCATCCTCTAAAATATAGGCGTTGTCGGCAAACACGTGCTCAAATTTATAGGGGGTGTTAACGTCAAACAAAAAAATGCCGTTGGGGTCAAGATAGTTGTGCACCAATGCAAGGCAACGGTCAAGATCGCCCTCTCCCGTCAGATAATTGACGCAATCCAGCGTGCTTACGACGGCACCGACGGTGCCGTACAGCTCAAAATCACGCATATCCTGATTTAAAAAGAGGATGCCGCTTTGGCCCGCCTCGCTTTTGCGCTCAAAGGCGCGGGAGAGCATATCGGCACTGCCGTCCACACCGATCATGTCATAGCCGCGGCGTGCCAGCTCTACTGTCATTTTACCCGTGCCGCAGCCAAGGTCAAGCACCAGAGAGGGGGTAAGACCCGCACGGCGAAACGCTGCCTCGTAAAACGTGGCAAACGCACCGTAATCCACGTCACCGTTTAGTCTATCGTAAACGGCGGCAAGTGCCTCATAAGCCTCCATGTCGTTTTCTCCTCTCGGGAAATTTAGTTTCCTTTATATTTTAGCCGATTTCCCTTATAATGTAAAGTGCTTTTTTGAAAATTCCGCAAAAATGCGGTCAACGTCGCCCGCGCCCATCACCAGCAAAAGATCGCCCGGTAAAAGCTCGCGCGCAAGGGCTGCGGCGGTGTCGCTGAGGCTGCCCGCGTAAGTGGCGTGCTTGCCGACACCTGCGGCAAGGCGTTCGGCACTCATGCCAAGGGTATCCTTTTCTCTTGCCGCATAAATATCGGCAATAAATACGCGGTCGGCTGTTCGCAGTGCCGCGGTGATCTCCTCAAAAAACGCCGCCGTGCGCGAATAGGTGTGAGATTGAAAGAGGGCAAATACACGCCCCCCGCCCGTCAGCTCGCGCGCCGCGGTGAGTGCGGCGCGAATTTCGGTTGGGTGATGCGCGTAATCGTCAAATACGCGTGCGCCGCAAAAAATACCGCGATATTCCATGCGCCGCCGTGCGCCGCGAAAGCTGCCCAGTGCCATCAAAATATCTGCGGCGGGCACGCCCGAAAGCGCGGCGGCGGCAGCCGCCGCCAAGGCGTTTTGCACGTTATGCATGCCACTGACCCCAAGCGTGACGTGCCCCACCGCGCCGTGCGGGAATATAAGCTCAAAGCTGCCAAAGCCCCCGATAAGCGAAACGCCCTCGGCGCGGTAATCGGCACTTGGTGCAAGCCCAAAGGTGTGGCGTTTTACCTCCTTTGGTATGGCATTGTCAAGGTCTGCGTCGCCCTCGGGGAGCACGACCCCCCCTGCCATGGCGGCAAATCTGCCAAAGGCTGAAAGGAGAGCTGACTTGTTTTCAAAAAAATCCACGTGATCAAGCTCGGCGTTTAAAATGACGGCAAGCGTTGGGGGCAGGGAAAGAAAGGAGTTTTTGTATTCGCACGCCTCATAAATAAAATCATTGCCGCCGCCAATCGAGAAGGGGGCGTCCGCGTGCCGCATCACCGCGCCGCAGATCACGTTTGGCGCGCGCCCTGCCGTATGAAAAATATGCCCCAGCATGGCGGTAACCGTGCTTTTGCCGTGACTGCCCGCAACGCCGATGCGTGAGGGGTAGGCGTGTGAGAGGTAGCCGAGATAATCGGCACGGGAAAACAGCGGAAGCCCAAGCCCCTTGGCGGCAAGATACTCGGGGTTGTCGGGCGCTATTGCGAGCGTATAGATCACGGCGTCAAATTCTGCCATTTGTGCGGCACTGTGGCAGGGAAAAACGCCGATGCCTGCCGCGCGCAGTCGCGCGGTGTTCTCACTCTCGGCAATATCCGAGCCTGCAACAAAAAAGCCACGCGCGCGCGACAAGAGTGCCAGCGCGCACATGTGTATGCCACCGATGCCGATAAACCACAGGCTGCGCTTACAGGAAAGGGCTGCTTCAATTTCCTTGGGCGTGTGGCGCGTGTTCTCAAGGGACATGTCGTTTCCTCCTCATTTTGCACAAAAAATGCCGAGAAATACCGTATTTTTACGGACTTTTTCACGGAATACACACAGACTGATTGAATAACTTCCACAAAAACAATTTATACTAAAACCATGTGAGAAATTCCAGTTTATGCATAAAACTTCAAGGAGGAAATAAAAATGCAAATCACAGATATTAAGGTTCGTAAATTGTTTGACGAGGGACCCATGAAGGCAGTTGTTTCCGTTACCTTTGACAGCCAGCTCGCTGTGCATGATATTAAGGTAATTCACGCAAGAGATCGTTTTTTCATCGTAATGCCCAGCCGCAAAAACCCCGATGATACCTATCGCGATATCGTGCATCCCATTAACGCACAGTTCCGTGCAACGCTTGAGGATGCCGTGATCGCCGCGTATGAGGAGGCACTTGCCGCAGCTGCAGAGGAGCCCCAAGAGGAGATGATCTCCGAGGGCGTTGAGCCTGCCCCTGTGGTATAAAAATAACCAATAGGGCGACCTGCCTTGGCAGGTCGCCCTATTGGTTTTATTGTTGCGTCTTCAGGTCGGCGGCGAGAATGGCTTCTTTATTTTTTAAAATCTCATCGCCAACTATCGCTGCCTCAAGGTCGGCAAGTCCTACGCGGTCAATTGTTTTGCCAAAGCGTTCTTTTTGGTAGCCGTTTTGGCGAAACCACAAAAGGCATTTTTCAAGTATGGGCATCACCTCATCCTCACTCACCAAAAAAGAGAGCTCGGTACCCATACGGCAGTGCTTGCCCCACGTGCCGCCTACAAAAATGCGGTAACGGGGTGCGGTTTCCTTGGCAACGGCACCAAAGGGGCATTTGCCCGTGCACATGCCGCAATCACGGCAAAGTGCGCGATCGATCACCAGCCTCCCGTCCTTTAGGTGTGCCGCCTTCATGGGGCAGGTCGCCTCTACTGCGCAGGTCCCACAGCCGCGGCAGAGCGTTTCGCTGTAATCGGGCGTTTTGCAGCCCTCAACGCCAAAATCGTTGAGAGATGGCTTGATGCAGCTATTGGGGCAGCCGCCGATACCGATCTTAAATTTGTGGGGCAGAGCGACGTGGCTCCAGTCCTCGTAAAAGGCTTTATGTACCTTGGCGGCAAGCTGCTGCGTGTCAATATTGCCAAACACGCAGGTCGTGCCCTTGCAGGCGGTAATGGGGCGAATTTTCGCACCCGTGCCGCCAAAGGAAAGCCCGTTTGCGGCGGCAAATGCCTCCGCCTTTTCAATATTTTCAAAGGCAATACCGGGCACCTCTACCGCTTGGCGCGAGGTGCAGATCAGCTTGCCGTTGCCGAATTTTTCGGCAAGCTCGGCAAGAGCCGCAAAATGCGCGGCGGTAAACACGGTCCCCACGGGCACCACGCGCCCCGAAAAGCATTCGGTGCCGCGATTGCGCAAAAAGCCGCGCCCCTTTACCTTCATCAAATCCTCTTTCGTGATCATAAAGCAGTCTCCTTTTTCGTACGTTAGGCGTTTTGTAAGAATAAGTTTAGCACTTTTGTGCTACCTTGTCAACAAGTTGCGAAAAAAGCAAAATTCTTATTGACAAGTAAGGCCTTTTGTGTTAAAATTTGTTTGTAATACTATCAGCAAAGGAGATTTTTCAGATGAAAAGAATCACCACCATCGAAACCAAGGATATTGCAAAAACCGTGACGACCGGCGGCTGTGGCG
>JAZOLJ010000026.1:0-20964 GCA_045652845.1 Eubacteriales bacterium
TGTGCTTGTCAAGCTCGTATTTGCATTGGCTATCCTTGGAGATCTCAATCACTGCAGTAAAGTCTGTGGGGGTGATCTCGGCAGGGTTCATATCATGCCAGATATTCATAGCGCTTCTTTCCTTATTTTACAAATTCAAACTCAAAGTCGTAAATGTTTACGGTGTGACCGTCGGTGCAGCCCTTTTCCTCAAGCAGCTTGATCACGCCGTTTTTTTGCAGCGAACGCTGGAAATAGGAAAGGGATTCGTAGTTGTTGAAGTTGGTTCTGCCCATCAGATCGATCAGCCACTTGCCCTCTACAAAGAAGGTGTTATTCTCGCGGCGCACGGTGGTTTCCATCGGGTCAGCCGCAATAATATCCTCCTTGGTGATCTCGCTTTCAAATACCGTTAGGGGGGGTAATTCGCGCAGGCGCGCTGCCACGGTGGTGATCAGCAAATCAAGATTTTTGCCCGTTGCGGCAGAAACGTATATCAGCTCCCAATTGTTTTCGGCAACGAATGCCTCAAAGGCTGCAAGATCGACGAGGCTCTCGTCAAGCACGTCCGATTTGTTTGCCACAATGATCTGCGGGCGGGCGGCAAGCTGCTCGCTGTAGCGCGCCAGCTCGTGATTGATCGCCTTGATGTCCTCCACGGGATCGCGCCCCTCGGTGGAGGCGATATCCACCACGTGAAGAAGCAGGCGGCAACGCTCTACGTGTCGCAAAAAGGCGTGCCCGAGCCCTGCACCGTCTGCCGCGCCCTCAATAAGTCCGGGGATGTCGGCTGCCACAAAGCCACTCTCCCCGCCCGTTTTTACCACGCCGAGATTGGGGGAAAGGGTGGTGAAGTGGTAGGCTGCGATTTTTGGCCTTGCCGAGCTGATGCGCGAAAGGATAGAGGATTTGCCAACACTCGGCATACCGATAAGACCGACGTCAGCAAGCATCTTGAGCTCAAGCACCAGCTCGCGCTCCTCACCCTTGGTGCCGTTTTTGGCAAACATGGGCACTTGTCTTGTGGGGGTGGCAAAATGCTTGTTTCCCCAGCCGCCTCTGCCGCCGCGGCAGCACACAAACGGCTCGTCATCCGACATATCCTTGATGATCTTGCCTGTTTCGGCATCACGGATCAGCGTGCCTGCGGGCACTAAAATGGTAACGTCGGGTGCGGTGGCACCGTGGAATTTTTCACCCGTGCCGTCGCCGCCGTTTTTGGCAACGAATTTGCGGTGATCGCGGAAATAAAGGAGGGTGGTGGCACCCGGGTCGACCTTGAAAACGATATTGCCGCCGTGTCCGCCGTCACCGCCGGAGGGGCCGCCGTGCGAAACGTATTTTTCGCGGTGAAAGGCAACCGCGCCGTTGCCGCCGTCGCCTGCTTTTACGTATATTTTGGTTTTATCAATAATTCTTTCTGCATCACGCATCGGGTGCCTCCTCGCCCTTTTGGCGAATGATCAGCTTGATCGGTGTGCCGCGGAAGCCAAAGGTCTCACGCAGGCAGTTTTCGATAAAGCGCTGGTAGGAAAAGTGGAAAAGCTCTGCATTGTTGCAGAAGATGACAAAGGTGGGAGGTGCCACGCGAATCTGGGTCATGTAGTAGATCTTCAGGCGTTTGCCCTTGTCGGAGGGGGGCTGCACGCGCGTGGTGGCATCGTTTAGCACGTCGTTGAGCATGCCCGTTGAGATGCGCATGTTGGTTTGATTGAACACATACAGTATATGCTCAAAAATGTTGGGTATGCGCTGCCCCGTCTTTGCCGAAACGAAAATGAGGGGGGCGTATTGCATATATCCAAGTGCCTCGTAGACCTGCCTTGTGTAATTTGTTACCGTGCTATTATCCTTTTCAATGGTATCCCATTTGTTTACAAGAATAATGCACGCCTTGCCTGCCTCGTGCGCAATGCCCGCGATGCGCTCATCCTGCTCGGTCACGCCCTCGTTTGCATCGATCATAATCAGGCACACGTCGGCGCGCTCTACCGCCATATGGGCGCGCAGCACGCTGTATTTTTCAATGTTGTCGTTGATCTTGGATTGCCTGCGAATACCTGCGGTATCAATAAAGGTAAATTTGCCGTACTCGTTTTCAACTGTGGTATCCACCGCATCGCGTGTGGTGCCTGCAATGTTTGAAACGATCATGCGCTCCTCGCCCACGAAGCGGTTGATGATAGAGGATTTGCCCGCGTTCGGCTTGCCGATCACGGCAACCTTAATGCTGTCATCCTCCTCCACCTCCTCGCTTTCTGCGGGGAGTGCTGCCAAAACCGCATCCAGCACGTCACCCGTGCCACTGCCGTGGATCGAGGAAACGGGTATGGGCTCGGCATCAAAGCCAAGCTCGTAAAACTCGTAAAATTCAAAGGGCAGATTGCCCACGCGGTCGCATTTATTGATGGCGGGGATCACGGGCTTGCCGCTTTTTTTGAGAAGCACCGCAATATCGCGGTCAGCGGCGGTCACGCCTGTTCTCACGTCGCAAAGCATGATGATCACGTCTGCGCTTTCGATCGCCACCTCTGCCTGAAATTTCATCTGCGAGAGGATCACGTCATCGGTTTTCGGTTCAATGCCGCCCGTGTCAATGAGGGTTAGGCTCCTGCCGCACCATTCGGTTTCGCCGTAAATGCGGTCGCGCGTGACACCGGGCGTGTCCTCTACGATAGAACGGCGTTCGCCGATCAATTTATTAAAAAACGTGCTTTTGCCAACATTGGGTCTGCCCACGATGGCAACAATCGGTTTTGCCATTTGTTTGTCCTCCTCTTGTGAAAATGGGGTGCGTTATGAAAAAATGTGCTAATTTTGCGCGACTTTGGCGAAAATTACAGCGGTGATCTCCCCACCAAGGCGGCAAGGAGCGCGGCGCCGTCGCCTTTGACGGGGGTTACGGGCACGCCAAGTGTAGCCGCAAGGTCATTGGGGGTCATGCCGCAAAGGAAAAGATCGCCCTCGGCGCGCAGGGTGCTCGCGGGGATCAGCAGCTCGTCGCCTAAATGCCTATCCTTTAGCTGCTCCTCCATATCCTTTCCGGTCAGCAATCCAGCCACGGTGATCTCGTCGCCAAAGAAGCGGTTTTTGATCTCAAACACCGAAATTTCAATCCCGTTCAGGTGCTTTTTTAGCAGATCGCAGAGATAACGTATTGTGGGGGCCGCTGCCTTTCCTGTGGCAATGGAAACGTGACGGGGCGCAAAATCATTCACGTCCCCTACGTAATCCGCAAGGTAATCAAGCTCGGTGGCAAATTCTGCCATGAGGGAGCGCAGCATGCCTACGCCGTTTTCTATTTGCTCATAATCGCCGTAATAGCTCTCCTCCGGTAGGGGAAGCCCCGCCTTGAGGTAGAACTCGTCTGCGACGCAAAACATGCGATAGCCAAGTGTTTTTTCGCATGCATCGCCAAAGGCATTTACCTGTTTGATAACTGCTGCGCACTCCTCGGGGGTGAAGGGTGTTAAGGGATAAAGCCCCTCGCGGTAGCGCGTAAGGCCTGCGGGCACTACCGAAACGCTTGACATGTGCGGTGCAAGCTCTGCAAGATCTCGCATGCTGCGGTCAAGCTCCGCCCCATCGTTGATGCCGCGACAGAGCACGATCTGCCCACACATGCGAATGCCTGCCTTGGCAAGACGGTCAAGATAGGAAAGCACCTCGCCCGCGCGGCGGTTTTTCATCATATCACAGCGCAGCTGCGGGTTGGTAGTATGCACAGATACGTTTACGGGGGAAATATGCATTTTGATAATGCGGTCAATATCCTTATCGTGCAAATTGGTCAGCGTGATGTAATTGCCGTGCAAAAACGAAAGCCGTGCGTCGTCATCCTTAAAATAAAGCGAAGGGCGCAGCCCCTTGGGTAGCTGATCAATAAAGCAGAAGATGCAGCGGTTGGCGCAGCAACGCTTTTTATCCATCAGCGGCGTTTCAAAATCAAGCCCAATGTCATCGTACATGCCCTTTTTGATGATAACCGAAAAGGGCACGCCGCTACGTGTGAGGGATAGCTCAAGACGCTCCTCGGCAAGGTAAAAGCGGTAATCAAGCACGTCGGAGATCTCGTTTTGGTTAATGGCGATCAGCATATCGCCGGCGATAATGCCCGAAAGCGCTGCGCGTGAGTGCGGTGCTACGTGTGAGATCTGAACCATACTGTACCTCCTTGCCGAAATTTTGTATTACAAGCACACTGTGCAATTTTTATAGTATATCATATTTTTTTAATTTTGTCAAAAAATACGCGGTTTGGAATGAAAACGATATATTGAGGTGCGAAGCACTGTGAATACAGCCTTTGTTAGTTGATCTGAATGAAGCGTGTGCTTGCCATGCTCGGTTTGTAATGAACCCACTTAAAAGCACCCCGTTTGGGGGGGTTATTTGTGATATTTAGAGCCGTTTAAAATAGAAAGGCTGCGATAAACGGTTTCAAGCAGCAGCACGCGCATCATCTGATGCGGAAAGGTGAGCCTTGACACCGATAAGCGAAGTGCGGCGGCTTTTTTTACTCTGTCAGAAAGACCGTGCGAGCTGCCGATGATCAGCGTAAGGCTGCCGTTTTGCTGCATGACCTCGGCGAGCTTTTGTGCAAGCTCCTCAGAGGAAAGCTGCTTGCCCTCCACGCAAAGTGCCACAACAAGGCTACGGGGCAGGATGGCGGAAAGCACCGTATCTGCTTCTTTTTCGAGTGCTGCCGCGATCTCGGCGGGGGAGGGGTTTTCGGGCAAGCGATATTCCTTTAGCTCGGTGATCTCCACCTTGGCATAGGCGGCAAGCCTCTTTTCATATTCGGCAACGGCATCGCGCCAGTAGGCCTCCTTTAGGTTGCCCAGCACGATAAGGCGAACGTGTAGCATAAAAACTCCTTTACAGCTCCGTGGCGATGATGGGATCGGCGGCGCGCACCTGTGCAGAAAAGCCAACCAGTGCTGCCCGCACCTCGCCAAGCGCGAGCTCGGGGAGGTTGTTTGTTTCGGATAGATGTGCCAGCAAAAAGCGCTTGGTGCCGCCGTCCGCGAGCTTTGCACAAAACGCGGCACAAGCCGCGTTTGAAAGATGCCCTGTGCGCGAGGCGATGCGACGCTTCAGATCGCGCGGATAAGGGCCTGCTTGCAGCATTTCTTCATCGTGGTTGCATTCAAGCACCACAGCCTCGCAGCCAAGAAGTCCTTTCTCTACGGCTGCGGTAACGGTGCCAAGATCGGTTGCATAGCCAACGGTATGCGTTTTTTCGCATCCTGCCACCGTAATACGGTAGCCAACGCTCCCCGCGCTGTCGTGCGGGGTGGGGAAGGAGGCGAGTGTGAGCGTGCCGACCGTTTCTTCAAAAATCGGCGCGTGCACCACAAGGCTTGCAAGCAGTGCAGCACCTGCCGTTCGGCGTATGCGCTGTGCCGAGGCGGCGGTGGTATGTACGGGCACGGGGTGGTGCTTTAAAAACACATCGAGTGCCGCAATATGGTCACGGTGCTCGTGCGTGAGAAAAATAGCGCGGAGCGCATCGGGTGAGATGCCCTCGGCGGCAAGTGCCGCAGTCAGCGTCTTGGCGTTGCGCCCCGCATCGATCAGCACGGCTGTATCGCCCGCGCGCAGCAGCGCGGCGTTGCCCTCCGAGCCCGAATAAAGCAGCTTTAACGAATAATCAGACATTGTGTATCACCTTCGAAATAGCGTGTCGAGAATAAAGAGATCCACGGCATCGACAAAAAAAGTCACAACCAGTGGGAAAATGACGGTCAGCATCCAACGTGAACGCTCCTCGCGCCGCGCGCTGTCGGCAAGAAACGCCACCTTTTTTTCGGCACTCCAATCGGTTGGCAGCTGCTCGTGGGTAAGCCCCTTGCGATAGAAAAAGCGATTGTAAATGAGATAGGCAAGCACAAACCCAAGCAGCAGTGCCGTATACAGCACCATTGTTATGAAGGAATAAAAGGTGTTATCCGTCAGCTCACCGTATGAGAGCAGCACGCGATATACTGCAAAAAATAAAACGGTGTTCACACAAAGCAGCATCAAATAACGTGTGTTTTTGCTTTTTCCTGCCATACGGTGCTCCTTAATATACGATCGTTGCGCCCTCGGGGCGAATGCGCAGCACCATGCAAGCACCCTCGCCGAACACGGCATCCATCGTAGAGCGAAAGGCTTCTGTGTGTGCGGTGGGCACAAATGCCTGCACGGTGCCTGCAAAGCCGCCGCCGTGCACGCGCCACGCAGCCTTTTTGTCCTGCAGATATCGCTCGGCAAGGCAAAGCGCGAGAGAAAGCCCCTGCTCGGCAACGTTTTGGGTGGTATATACGTTTTGGAGATAGCAGAAGGAGGAGCGACCCGAGGCGCGAATGTTTTCAAAAAAGAGGTCAAGGTTGCCTTTTGCCAGCGCGTTTCTTTGTACGCCCACGCGACGGTTCTCGGCAAAGAAATGCAGGGCGCGCAGCACGGCACGGTCGCCAACCCTTGGGCGTAGTGCGGGGATAGCGGCGATGACGGCTGCTTCATCGACTTCGCGCAGCACGGTCTTGCCAAGGGCTTCCGCAACCGCCTTCATTTCGGCGGGAATGGCTGCGTAATCGGGGGTAAGATCGGCATGGTTGCCGCCCGTATTTACAATGCAAAGGCTATAGCCTGCGGCGGTAATATCAAAATTTACCCTTTCAATGATAGGTGCACTCTGATCGGCAAAATCAATGGCAATAATGCCACCAACGGCACACGCCATCTGATCCATCAGACCGCAGGGCTTGCCAAAAAATACGTTTTCGGCATATTGGGAGATCTTGGCGATCTCCACGCTGTCGATCTTGCCGTTGTTGTAGAGGTGATTTTGAATGTTGCCGATCATATTCTCAAACGCGGCAGAGGAGGAAAGCCCCGAGCCCTTCAGGACCCTTGAGGTGGTGTATGCCACAAATCCTCCTACACGGTATCCGTTTTTTCTCATTCCTGCGCACACACCTGCCACAATGGCGTCGGATTTCGAGAAGTGTGCCTCGCGCGGCTCGTTAAAATCCAAAAAATCTACCACGTCCTCGGGGTAACCCTCGGATTTTACGCGTACAACGGTATCGTTGGTGGCTGCGGCAACCGCTATGATATCAAGATCAATGGAGGCGGCTATCACGCAGCCGCGGTTGTGGTCGGTATGGTTGCCCGAAAGCTCGCTGCGACCCGCCACCGAGAGAAGACGAATCTCGCGGTGGGCACCGTACGTGGCGGCAAATTCGGCAATGGCATTTGCGTAACGCAGCCTTTGTGCGGCAAGTGCCTCTTCGCCGTAAAGCGCAACGAGGCGCGCGTCAAGCGCGCCCGCCTTTAGCCTTTGGGTCAGTTCAACGGTATTCATGGTAAGCCCTTTCTTTACTCAAGCCCCATTTGGCCGAGCAGCTTGCGGTTAAATTCCTCTGCTGTATTATAGCCCATTTTTTTCTGGCGGTTGTTCATCGCCGCGATCTCAAGAATGATGGCGAGGTTGCGTCCGGGCTTTACGGGAATGGTGATGCTGGGCACCTCGTTGCCAAGGATGTCCATCGTTTCCTTATCAAGCCCCAGGCGGTCGTACATCTTGCCCTGCACCCAAGGCTCAAGGTTGATCACAAGGTCAATGCCCTGTGAATCCTTTACGGCACCCATGCCGAAAATGCGGCGCACGTCCACAATGCCGATGCCGCGCAGCTCTACGTAGTGGCGAATGATGGGCGGTGCCGTGCCAACCAGCGTTTTGGCGGAAACGCGCTTGATCTCCACTGCGTCGTCGGCAATCAGGCGGTGTCCGCGCTTGACAAGCTCGATGGCGGTTTCACTTTTACCAACGCCCGAGTCGCCAAGCAGCAAAAGACCCTCGCCGTACACCTCTACCAGCACGCCGTGGCGTGTGATGCGGGGGGCGAGCTGTACGTTTAGATAAGCGATTAGTGCAGCCATAAAGGGGCTGGTCCTCTCCTTGGTGGAAAGAAAGGGCACGCCGTGCCTTTCGGCAGCCTCCTGCATGGCAGGGAAGGGCGGATGCTGCTCTGTGCTGGTGCACACAACGGCGATGGGCTTTTGCGCGAAAAACGCCTCGATCTTTTGATTTCGTGCTACTTCCTCACACTTGGACAAATAGCGATATTCCGCCACGCCCACGATTTGAATGCGGGTGTGCTCAAACGCATCAAGAAAGCCCGTGAGGGCAAGCCCCGGGCGATCGACCTGGTTGTTTGAGATGATAATATTTTCGGCATCATCGGGCAAATAAAGGGGGGTGAGCGACAGCTCCTTCATCAATGCCGCAAGAGAGATGCTGTAGATTTCCTGCATAATAGTCTCCTTCCGCGCGATTGCTTTGCAGATGCGCATTATGTAACTGTATATCTTTATTATAACATAGTTTTTGCTGATTGCAAGAGGGGAATTTCTATTTTTTTCGGAAAGCATTCGTTATGGGGGCGGTGAATTCACAAAATCTTCACAACTGTAATTTATAATGATTTTATAAATTATTTTCCGTGCATTTGCGTCTTTGGAAAAGGAGTGGATTATGAAACGACTGTTGCGTACCGTATCGGCGTTGCTGGCAGTGCTTTTGCTGGTGTTTTCGCTGACTGCCTGTGCGGCTTCTCGCCCCGTATATGCCTCGCCGCGCGCCCGTAAGGTGGTTGCCACCGTGGGTGACGTGGAGATCCTTTACGAGGAGCTGTATTTTATTACCATGAACTATATCGATGAATTAAAGCTTTCCTTTGGTGAGGATGCTCTTTTAAACGAGGAGCACCGACTCGCGCTTGAGAGCTTTGTTTGGTCAAGCCTTCATTCGCGTGAGGCGGCGCTTATTTCGCTTGGGCGCGAGTACGGCATTGACGTTTACAAGGGAGATATTGCCGATAGCGTGCAGGCTTTGATGGATAACGCGATGGAAAAGACCCACAAAAACGATCGCGGTGCCTATATTGATAGCCTTGCCGCTATGCACATGACCGATCACTATGCGCGCAAATATTTTGGCGTGGAGAATTATCTTGCCAATGCAATCGTGCTTGAAATGCTTTACCGCGGCGAGCTGGTGACCGACGATGCGGCGATCCGTGAAGCCATATACGGGGATGCCTTTGTGCGCACCGTGCACGTGTTTATTGACACCTCGAGCACTGCCTATACCGCAGAGCAGCATCAGGCTCATGCCAACGAGGTAAGGGCGAGGATCGCCGCCGCCCAAACCGATGACGCGCGCTACCTCGTCATGCGCGAGGAGATCGGCGGAAAATACAACAATGATTTTAACGATCCGCTTGGCAACGGGTATTATTTTACGCGTGGTGAGATGGATGAGGCGTACGAGAGTGCCGCCTTTGCACTTGCTGAATATCAGGTCAGTGACGTGGTGAAAACTGATGAGGGCTATTATATTATCATGCGCTTGCCAAAGCTCTCATCCTACATTGAGGAAAATTTTGAGGCACTGAAAGGACAGTCTTATTTTGTGACACTCAATCAGCGGGTAGACAAGAAGTTTTCCGAAATGACTTTTACGAAAACAAGGTTTGGAGAGGGGCTTGATCTGACGGCTCTCCCTCCGATCGACCCGAATGGCGGCACAACCGTGATCGTGATTTCCTCGGTTGCAGCCACACTGCTGCTTGGCGGTGCTTTCGCGCTTGGATTTGTGAAATTTTATCGCAGACGTCACGCAAAATCATAAACGGGTACCGTTTTTCGGTGTATGCGTGGCTGAAAGGAGTTCTCCCACATGGAGAGGTTGCTTGAATATCTGTTTTTGTTTTGCAGCTGCGCTACGGCAGGCTGGTGTCTTGAGGTCGTGTATCGCGGCTTTCGCCACCGTAAGGTGGTCAACCCCGGGTTTCTTACGGGCTGCTGTCTGCCGATCTACGGTATGGGTGGCGCGATCTTATATTTTCTCTCGGGGCTTAAGCTCCGCACGCTGCCAAACGAATACGTGCGCGTTGCGGTGATCCTGCTCATGGCAATGGGCATTATGACTCTCATTGAGCTGGTAGGCGGGCTGATCGCAGTTAAGTATTTCCGCGTTCGCTTGTGGGATTACTCCGAGGAATGGATGAATTTTCAGGGCGTGATCTGCCCTAAGTTTTCGCTGATTTGGGGGCTTGTTTGTGTCATCTATTATTTTCTTGCCTATCCCTTTTTACACGGCGTTGCCGAGCGTGTGATCGAGCTGCCGCTGCTGATCCTGCTGGTTGGCATGTACGTGGGTGTTTTTGTGGTAGATCTTGGGCATTCACTGCGCATTATGCAGCGCTTGCGCCATTATGCGTCGCAAATGCGCACGCACATTCACCTTGACCAGCTTAAGGCAAACGCCAAGGAGCATTTTCGCCGCGAGTCGGGCAAGGCACGTCCCTTTAATTTCTACCGCATGATCAACCGCTATATGATGGATGTACAGGGCTACCGTGACCAGATCAACCGCAAATGGGGTGAGAAAAATGGCAAAAAGGGCGATTGATTACACATTGTTTGACGAGGTTTGCCGCGAGGTCATTTCAAGTGGCAGATATGAGGAGATGAAGCGGTATATTTCGCATTCCGATATTACCGTATATCAGCATTGCCTGAAGGTCGCGCGGCTTGCCTATACAATGGCGGCAAAAAAGAAAAAAACAAAATGTGATCTGCGCGCTCTCACGCGCGGTGCGCTGCTGCACGATTATTATCTTTATGATTGGCACGACCCCAACAAGGGCTTTCGCTGGCATGGCTTTAAGCACCATCGCTTCGCGCTTGTGAATGCCGAGCGAGATTATCAGCTTACCGAAAAGGAAAAGCACATTATTTACACACACATGTTTCCCCTGACTTTTTGGTGTGTACCCCGCTGCCGTGAGGCGTGGTACGTGACGCTTGCCGACAAGCGCGTGGCGACCGAGGAAACGATGAAGAAATATCGCGACAAAAATAAAAAACAAAAATAAAAGATAAAACAAGGAGCACCAAGGCCTTGCCTTGGTGCTCCTTGTTTTGCCGTTTGCGGTGATATTTTGGCGACGGGTGCTTGATTTTGTTTTATTTATATGTTATACTGTACAATGTATAACTGTTTTCAATCTTGTCCCAGTAAAGGAGAATGTATATGGAACGTGTTTCAAAAGAAAATTATTATTTGGATATTGCCCAAACGGTAGCCGAGCGTGCCACGTGCCTGCGCCGTAAGTTCGGTGCCATCATCGTGAAAAACGACGTGATCGTATCCACGGGCTACAACGGTGCGCCCCGCGGTAGAAAAAACTGCAGCGATCTCAACTTTTGTCAGCGCGAGCAGCTTGGTATTCCGCGCGGAGAGCGTTATGAGATGTGTCGCTCGGTACATGCCGAGCAAAATGCCATTATCGCCGCCCCCCGTGAGCAAATGCTGGGTGCAACGCTGTATATGGTGTGCGTTTCGCCCGAGGACGGTGCGGTGGTCGGTGGCTGTAACAGCTGCATGATGTGCAAGCGCGTTATTTTGAATGCCGGCATTGAAACGGTTGTGGTGCGTGATACCGCAACCGAGTATCGCGTGATCCGCGTGGCGGATTGGATCGAGGATGACGATTCGCTTTCCGGCAAGTTTGGGTATTGAGATGAAGCGGCTTTTGCTTGTTTTTTTGGCGTCGCTTTTCCTTTTTACCGCTTGCGGCGGAAAGGATCCCACGGTCTTTTTGCGCGATGCGGACGGCTATGGGATCACCAATACCGAAACGGGTATCCATTACACTGTTCTACCCTCGGAATTTGAGCCCTCGTCGCTCGGTGCCGTGCACGGTGCCTATACCAATGAAAAATCGGGTGCTGTGCGCAGCTATTTTGAAATTCCCTCGCTTGACCCCACGCAGTATCTGGCGGATGAGGAGCGCAACGTGTGGTGCGCGCTTGAGGTCTTGCCAAGCCCCGCCGCGCTGACCCCCAAAGCGATACTGTTTTTTGAGGAGCAGGCGATCAGCGTTGAGTCAATGCGCTTTTCGGCAGATACCGATGCTGCCGTGATCGGGGAAATATGCACGCTTTGGTTTGAGGGTGAGGCGGTAGCCAAGCCCGAGGGCGATATGAGCTACACGCGCCGCGTGAAGATCGCGTTTGCCGAGCTGCCGAATATTTATTATTGCTTTAGCTACGTCATATGGGGCGAGCAGGCGTATTTTTACGATTTGTTTGCCGCCCGCACGGTAGCGGTGCCCGCGGAGCTTGCCGCACGCTTTCCGCGCCCCTAATGAAAAATCTTGTAAGGTTCATCTGAAAGGAGAAGGCAATGCCAAATACTGCCGCTATGCTGCAGTGTATGGGTGAGATCACCGATCAAACGCCCGCACGCCGCATTTTATTCGTTTGCACAGGCAACACCTGCCGTTCTCCGATGGCAGCGGCGTTGCTCAATCATACGGTGCGCTCGCGCCCGGTCTGCGCAGCCTGTGCCGATAGCAGCGAGTCACCTGCCTTGGTGGCTGCTTCGGCAGGGCTTTATGCCGCTGACGGTGCGCCTATGACGCCCGCCGCCGTTCGCGCCCTGCAGGTGGCAGGGGTCGTACCCGTTGCCGTGAGTGACTATACCGCGCACCGCGCACGCACAGTCACCGCCGAGCTGCTGGCAGAGGCGGATGAGGTGATTGCCATGACCGCCGCGCACGCTATGGAGCTGATGATGCGCTTTCCCGAGCACGCAGCTAAGATCGAAACGCTCCCCATGGATATTGCCGACCCTTACGGTGGGGATGACGCTACGTATCGCGCATGCCTTGATATGCTCTCCTGTGCCATTACGCTGCGTTGGTTTTCGGGGAGTGAGGCATGAGAGCCGTACGGGTAACGGCGGCGCACCTTGCGGGGATCGGGGAGCTGGAGGCTCTTGCCTTTGCCGAGCCTTGGAGCGAGAGTGCGCTTGCGCTTTTGCTGACCGAGCGAGCGCTTGGCTTTGTTTGTCTTGACGATACGGCAGCCCCCATTGCATACGTTGGCATGCTGACGGTGCTTGACGAGGGGCAGATCACAAACGTGGTAACACACCCCGCCCACCGCCGCCGCGGTCTTGCTGACTGCTTGCTTCAGGCATTGCTTGCCGAGGCGCGTGCCCGCGGGCTCGCCACGCTGTCGCTTGAGGTGCGTGAGAGCAATACCGCTGCCGTGGCACTTTATCAAAAGCACGGTTTTTTTGTGGCGGGCAAGCGAAATTATTTTTATAAAAATCCGCGCGAGCATGCCTTGGTCATGCTTTGCAATTTGTCATGTAGGTGAAACTATGTATATTTTGGGAATGGAAAGCTCTTGTGACGAAACCTCGGCTGCCGTTGTACGTGCCGAGGGGGGTAGGCTTGAGATCGTTGCCAATATCGTGGCATCGCAGATCGAAACGCATCGTCTTTACGGCGGCGTGGTGCCGGAAATTGCCAGCCGCGCCCATATCGAGGCGATCACCAATATCACCGCTGAGGCACTGGATACCGTGGGCATTACCCCAAAGGAGCTGGGTGCTGTGGCGGTTACCGCGTTTCCCGGGCTGATCGGTGCTTTGCTGGTGGGCGTAAATTTTGCAAAATCACTGGCGTTTGCAAACGGCCTGCCGCTTGTTGCCGTCAATCACATCAAGGCACACGTGGCGGCATCGTATTTTACTCAAATGCCCCCCAAGCCTCCCTTTTTGGCACTGGTGGTGTCGGGCGGTCACACCTCGCTTTTTGACGTGCGCGACTATACCGATTTTCGAGAGATCGGTGCAACGCGTGACGATGCGGCGGGTGAGGCGTTTGATAAAATCGGCCGTGTGATCGGTTTGCCGTACCCGGGGGGTGCGGCACTGGATCGGCTTGCGCACGAGGGCGATAGGGCCGCCATTAAGCTGCCTTCTCCCGCGCTTGGTGCCGAAACGCTTGATTTTTCCTTCAGTGGACTTAAGACGGCTGCGCTCAATTACATCAACGGCTGTCGTCAGCAGGAAAGGGCGGTGCCGCGTGCCGATCTTGCCGCGTCCTTTACCGCCGCCGTGGTTGAGGGGATCGCGCGAAAGACCGAGCAGGCATTGCAAATGACAGGGCATAAGACCCTGGTGATGGCAGGCGGTGTTGCCGCCAACTCGCATTTGCGCGAGTGCCTGGCAGCGCTGTGCCAAAAGCGCCGCGTAACCTTTATCGTGCCCCCCGTTTCTCTTTGCGGAGATAACGGTGCTATGGTGGCGGCAGCAGGCTATTTTGAATATTTGAAGGGCAATTTTGCCGATGCTTCGCTCAACGCCTCTGCCGCAGACGAGCCGTAAGCCTTGAGCGAATTTTGTCAAGCCCCTTTTTGAAAAAAGTGCAATTTCGGCACATTAGATAAAAACCGCCGCAGCCAAGCCGACCTCTGTTTTCCACAGCACTTTTCCACAGCTTTGTGGAAAACGATCGGATTTGAGATTTTATGCGGTAAAATTCACCCAAATTTTGAAAAAAATTTCCGCGCCAGCCTTGATTTTGCGTGGAAAAATGCGTTTTCTTGTGGAAAAGTATGTGGGAAATGTGGATAACTTTTCTCGGGGACAGGCTGTGGAAAACTGAAAATTGTTTGTCAAGTGTCGCATTTATGCCTCGATTTCTGCCCCTTTGCACTTGTGCAAATCTCCAAAAACATAGAGTGAGGATATAAAATGGAAAACAAAAAACGACCCCTGCCGCGTGCTACGGCAGGGGAGGTCAGCCCCGCGGTTATTAAGAGATTGCCGCGTTATTTTCGGTATTTGCGCGAGCTGATCCGTAACGGCAAGCTGCGCATCAGCTCCGGTGAGCTTTCTGCTATGATGCACGTGACCGCCTCGCAGATCCGCCAGGATCTTAATTGCTTTGGCGGCTTCGGTCAGCAGGGCTACGGCTATAACGTAAACTATCTGTATGCCAAGATCTGCGAGATCCTTGGCGTGGGAGAGGGCTTTTCCGCCATTGTGATCGGTGCGGGAAATCTCGGCAAGGCGTTGGTGCACAGCCCGATGTTTGAAAAGCGCGGCGTGGATATTTTGGCACTTTTTGACGTGGATGCGAGCGTGATCGGCAGAACCGTGGGGGATGCCAGAGTATACGATATGGCAGAGCTTGAGAGCTTTTGCGCACAGCACGACGTGGATATTGCTGTGCTGACTCTGCCTAAAAATTGCGTTTCGGAGGTGGCGGAGCGTATTTCTGCCATCGGCATTCCCGGTGTGTGGAATTTTACGGGCAGTGAGGCTGACATGTTTGACAGTAACACCGTGATCGAAAACGTGCATATCGGAGATTCCTTGATGACGCTTTGCTACGAGCTGCGCTCAAGGGAGCTTGCCCGTGGGGAGGAACTGAAATGAAGCTTGAATTTATCTATGGCAACAGCGTTTTGGTGTTGCCTGCCGGCGTTAACGCGCATGCTGCAAGGGCTACGGCTAACGATTGGCGTGTGCTTTGCGCCCTCGCGGCAGACCCATTGCTTTGCGCCGAGCCATCAGAGGGCGTGAAGAAGGTTGCCGTGCAGCTTTCGCTCCCCGAGGCGGCAATCACCTCCGCCATTGCCTTTTGGCGCGGTGCGGGTGTTTTGTGTGAAAGCGAGGGTGACGGCAAAGCCAATCGTGCGGCAAGGGCTGCCGCTGCGGCAAGCGGTGCCAAGCCGATCCCCGACAAGGGGCTGCCCCATTACAGCTCGGAGGAGCTTGCGGGCATTGCCGAGGGGAACGCGGATTTTGCCGCCTTGATCGGCGCGTGCCAGCAGACCTTTGGTAAGATCTTTAATACTGCGGAGGTCAGCATCATTGCGGGGCTTACCGATTATTTGGGGCTTGAGGGTGATTACATTTTGCTGCTGCTTTCGCACTGTGTGCGCATGGAAAAGAAATCGCTGCGCTATGCAGAAAAAACGGCACTTTCCCTTTATGACGACGGCATCACCGATGCCGCAACGCTGGAGGAGCGTTTGCAGCGCATTGAGATCATGGCAACCGTAACGGGTAAGATCCGCACCATGTTCGGTATGGCGTCGCGCGCCTTTACCGCCAAGGAAAAGGCAATGATCGAAAAGTGGGTCTGCGTGATGAAATACGATATGGAGGTGCTGCAGCTGGCATATGACAGCACCGTTAATGCCATTGGTAAGGCATCGGTTTCTTATGCCAATACCATTCTTGAAAGATGGTATGCCGAGGGGTATCGCACTGTGGAGGACGTGACTCGCGCCATGGAGGAATACCGTCGCAGAAAAATGGGCGGCAGCAGCTTTGATGCGGATGAATTTTTTAACGCGGCACTGAAGAATACATACGGAGAAGCATAATAATGGGATACAATCAGGATAATTACAAGCGTGTGCGCGAGGAGTATCGCACCAAGTATTTGCGTGCCTATGAGGAGGCAAATAAGCGCATGGCAGAGGTGCATGCGGGGTCGCCCGAAATTGCTGCCATTGATCGCGAGCTTTCAATGGCAGGTGCTGAGATCGCGCTTGCCGTGATCGGTGCGGGCGAGGGCTATCGCGAGCGTCTTGCCGCCGCAGAAAAGAAAAACCTTGATCTGCAGGCAAAGCGTGCCGCACTGATGACCGCGCTCGGCTACCCCACCGATTACACCTTGCCGCCCTATGAGTGCAAAAAATGCAAGGATTCGGGTTTTGTGGATACCAAAATGTGTGATTGTATGCGGCGCGAGCTGGTGCTGGCGGCATACGAAAGCTCTGGGCTTGGTGAGCTGATGCGCACGCAATCCTTTGCGACCTTTGACCTTGGGTTTTACAATGCCGAAAACGGTGATCGCTCAAGAATGCAGCATAATTTTGATTTTTTAAGGCAGTATGCCGAGGGATTTGATCTCAAGGCTGAAAATTTGCTTTTATGTGGCGCAACGGGGCTTGGAAAAACCCATCTTTCCACTTCGGTCGCGCGCCGCGTGATCGAGCGCGGATACGACGTATATTATACCAGTGCCATCAGTATGTTTTCCGATTTTGAGCACGCGCGCTTTGGCAGCGGCACCGAGCGTGCTGCCGCTGAGCCCACACGCTACGTTGATTGCGATCTTTTGATCCTTGATGATCTTGGCACCGAGGTCACCAATCAGTTTACCACCTCCTGCCTTTATATGGTGCTCAACAACCGCATCAATTTAAAGCGCCCCACCATCATTAACACAAACCTCACGGGCAAGGAGCTGCAGACACGCTATGCCGACCGTATTGCCAGCCGCATTTTTGGTGAGTATACGCCGCTTTTGTTCGTTGGCACGGACGTGCGTCGCCGCAAGCTGATGTCAAAGCAGAGCTAAACAAATTTGCATAAAAAACACGGGATATGCGAAACATAAGCATATCCCGTATTGTTTTGAAAGGAGGAGAATGATGCAAGCAACCAAGGATATGATCACAGAGGAAAGCTTTCTGGGTGCCATTTATAAAAACGCCAAAATGGGTGCGGATTCGATCATCAATCTTTTGCCCAAGGTGAAGGATGATGCGTTGCGCAGTGCCATGACCCTGCAGCTGGATGGCTATGAAAAATATGCAGCACGTGCCGCCCGTGAGCTGGAGCGTCATGACGTAGAAGCGAAGGAGGAGGGGCTGATGGTACGCATGTCTGCGAGAATGGGCATGGCGATCAATACCATGATTTCCGCCTCCACCAGCCATATTGCCGAGATCATGATCGAGGGCTCTAATATGGGCATTACCGATATGATAAAGCTGATCAATAATTACGATACCACCGACAGCGAGGCGGTGCGACTGGCAAGAGAGATCGTTGGCTTTGAGGAGCATAACATCGAGATCCTCAAGCGTTATCTTTAATTTTAAACACAAAAAAGGCTCTGCTGTGCAGAGCCTTTTTGTTTTACACCTTTTTGATAAGACCTTGTGCGATCAGATCCTCAGTGGACTGATACTCGGCAAGATATTTCTGTGCGGTGAACTTGGGATTCTTTACAAGCTGCTCCTTCTCGGCAAGCATTTCGATCAGCTCAAGACCCCACTTTACGCTACGCTTGGAGGTCAGGCGCAAACGGCAGGGAACGGTAGAATACTTCTTTGCAGAGCCAACGTCAGCAACGTTGTACTTGGAATCCTCAAGCTTCGAGGGATCAATGGCAAGGAAGAGGCACAGGGTTCTGCCGCGAATGGCGAATTTTGCCAGCTGGGTGCGACCGGACTTGAAGGACTCATAGCTCCAGCTTACGCGTGCGTTTACCTTCTTGTAGGAGAGCAGTGCGTTCTTCAAGGCTTCATAACGCTCCTGTACGTCGGCAGGTGCTTGGATCATACGTGCGGTGAAGGACTTCTTGTAGGTGGAGTAGACGACGTTGCCGGTAGCATCGGTTTCTGCAATCACCAGGCTATCGGTGCCGTTGGCCTTGGGTGCGGGAGCAGTGGCGGGAGCTTCCTCAACAACGGGAGCTTCCTCAACAACGGGTGCTTCCTCAACAACAGGTGCTTCCTCAACAATAGGTGCTTCCTCAACAACAGGTGCTTCCTCAACAACGGGTGCTTCCTCAACAACGGGTGCTTCCTCAACAACAGGTGCTTCCTCAACAACAGGTGCTTCCTCAACAACGGGTGCTTCCTCAACAACAGGAGCTTCCTCAACAACAGGTGCTTCCTCAACAACGGGTGCTTCCTCAACAACAGGTGCTTCCTCAACAACAGGTGCTTCCTCAGCAACGGGTGCTTCCTCAACAACGGGTGCTTCCTCAACAACGGGTGCTTCCTCAACAACGGGTGCTTCCTCAACAACGGGTGCTTCCGCTTTCTTTTCTTCAACAGGAGCTTTTTTAGCTTTTACCTGCAGCACCAAGGAGGCAATGCAGTATACAAGGCCAACAGCCATTAAACCGAATGCAATGCAGAAGAGCACAAGCTCAGTGCTTGCAACGTTTGGCAGCTTAACTGCCTCGTCTGCAGCTGCGGCGGAAATACCAAGCACGGTGAACATGGTAAGAACCATGCCAAGTGTCAGTAAACAAGCGAGAATTTTTTTCATTAGGTGATCCTCCCAAATGTAAAAATTAACTTTTGAAAAGTCAAAAACCGACGGAAAAAGTGGTATAATGCAGACCGTTTGCGGCTTTTCTTTCAATTTAGTTAATTTATTATAGCACGATTTTTAAAAAAATGGAAGAGGTTTTTGTAAAAAATGTGAAGATTTTTGCAGTTTTTATAAAAAAAGCCTTTTTTTACGCAAAAAGCGTGTTTTTGATGTACGATGCGTGATTTTCGGCAAAAGCAACAAAGAAAAAACAAGGGCAAACGGGATGCGTTTTTGCCGATTTGATTTTTTGTCTGAAAAAATCCCCCGCAACGCTGTGACTTTGCAGCATTGCGGGGTTTGGCTCATTTTGAAAATCCGTGAATAAATCCGGTCGTATCTGCCGAGCAAACGTCACCGCCGATCACGCGTCCGCGGTAAACAAGAAGATTGGCAAGCACAGTACCCTCATAGCCCTCGTAATTGCTTACGGTGTAGGTGTAGCGCTCAACGGTGCGCCCCGCGTAGCTGCCAAGGTCAAGCCCCTGCGTTCTTTGCAGCTCGTTGTAGGAGGCAAACACCTTGTCAAACTCCTTTGGGATCGTTACGGTGGTGCTTTCGGTGGGAGTGGCGTCCACCTCCCAGCCAAACTGTGCAAGAAATGCAATACGCTCCTCGTTGGTTTTAACCTTTTCATAGGCGATCGTCGCTGTATCCTCTCCCGTTTCGGCGGATACGGGCTGCAGCTCCGGCACAAAGGCGATCAGTGCCACAAGTGTTGCAAGCGCAAGACAAATTACTCCAAAAAAGCGAATGGTGCCCGCGCGCATCGAGTAAATAAACATAAGAGGCCTCCTTGCTTCAAATTGTTTCCGTTATACTATACGCGGCGGCGCGCGCGAAAATGACACGGGGAGAAGAATTATTCACTCTTGCCTATTTAACCCGTGCTTTTTTGGTTCTCGCG
Organism: Eubacteriales bacterium; assembly: GCA_045652845.1. Classification (GTDB taxonomy): domain Bacteria; phylum Bacillota; class Clostridia; order Oscillospirales; family CAG-272; genus Firm-07. The sequence goes on from JAZOLJ010000026.1 coordinate 19,872, forward strand.
ATTTTCCTTACAGCGAGCGACAATTTTATTGTGCAAGGTTGATTATTTTCTTTTTCCGCCTTTTTGCATACTGCAGAGCGGTGTGCGCGCCGCCTTGCTCTCGCTCTATGTAACCGACAAAGAGATCGGCTTGCTCTACCATCCATTGATTGCGTTTTGTAATAGCACCCTTTGGGTGAGCCGTCTCAAGGCATGAAGGTATTATAACGCTGTCGTAGTATTTTTCGTAGAATTCTATATTCTTTTCTGGGTATGGCAGCACGCAGATCAGCTCATTATTCGTCTTGCCCATTGCACCTTGCACACGCTTGACAATTGTGGCGGCATAGATGTCGAACTCGCCGTTGCGCCCGATATATATTTCCACGAAAGGCTTTGTGCGTATCAGATCCTCTAACAACGCATAGAGCTGTTTGTCCAGTACGGGATGCGAGCGAAAATCACGATGACCGAAAAGAACAACTTTGAATGTATGATCTATCCACATAAAATTACTTCACCTGCGTTTTCAATTCATATTTAATCTGAATTTTAATTTTCAAATCCATCTCTCTCATTTTACTATGTTTTTTAAAAATATCAACTATTAGTTACTGTGTTATCCAAATATATACTGTATTTGCGCGATATGCTAATCTATACTAATAGTTAGGAATAATAACTAATGTTTTAGGGGTGTATGATGAACACGTCGTCTATCGGAAAGCGGATTAGAAAATACAGAAAAGCAAAGGGCTGGAGGCAAGAGGATTTTGCTGAGAAAATAGGGCTTAGCGTTACCTATACGGGTATGATTGAACGCGGCGAAAAGATTCCCAAGCTTGAAACATTTATTACCATAGCCAACGTATTGGGGGTGTCGGCGGATGTGTTGCTTGCCGATGTGCTTTCGATTGGCTATAGCATAAAATCGTCTGAAATGACCGAGAAAATAGCTACGTTAACACCTTTCGAAAGAGATAGAATTTACAGCGTTGTCAATGCAATGCTTCAATTTGAGAAAAAGAAATGAATAAAGCGAGGTGCTTCGAATTTGCATCTGAAGTACCTCGCTTATGATAAAAGCTCAGGGGCGTTGCCGCCGGGGTTTTTG
>JAZOLJ010000027.1:0-2817 GCA_045652845.1 Eubacteriales bacterium
CCCGCTTATTCGGGTGCAAAGGCTGCCATTTCTAACTTTACGCAGTGGCTTGCCGTGCATTTTTCGCGCGTTGGCATTCGTGTAAACGCCATTGCCCCCGGCTTCTTCTCCACCAAGCAAAACGCAAAGCTGCTTTGGAACGATGACGGCACGCCCACGGCGCGCACGGGCAAGATCCTTGCCGCAACCCCTATGGGTCGCTTTGGCGAGACCGAGGAGCTTGAGGGCGGTATGCTCTTCCTCCTTAACGATAAGGCAGCAAGCTTTATCACGGGTGTGGTGCTGCCCATTGACGGCGGCTTTTCCTCCTACTCTGGAGTTTGAGCAATATCGGCAATAAAAAAGGGATGCAGATGCATCCCTTTTTTGTTGTTTTTCTTATTGCTTTACGATCTCAATGTGTATTTGCAACTCGTTTTCGGCGGCTGCCGCAAAGGCGCGGTAGTGGCCGTTGCGGTTGCGTGCAACCTCACCAAGATCAAAGATCTCACCCGTGGTGGTATAGCGGCAAAGCCAACCGCGATAAGAAACCGTTAGCTCGTGCGCGCTTGCCGTAACGGTGGGTTCGACCTCGCCGTCAAACGAGAAGGCGGGCAGCATGTGGGCAATTTTTCCTTCGCCCGATATCTCAATCAAAACGCCGTTTTCCGATACCGTATAGCGGTTTTTGGTTGTTTTTCCACCCTCAAAGCGGCAAAGCAGCTCGGCTTTTGCATCCTGCGCCCCATGGGAAAGGGCAATCATCTCATAAGCGGTATCCCCACCCGTGGCAAAGAGCCAGCCGTCATCCTGCCACACACCGGGGGCGAGAGAAAGCGCGGTGGGTGCTTCGGTATCCACGGTGTATTTGGGCTGGGCGGGGCAGGGGACTGACATACAAACGGTAGAGGGGGCATTTTCTCTGTGCACACGCCCAAGGCCCGAGGCATCGTAGAGGGGATCGCCGTTGGTGTCAAGCTCGGCGGCGTATCCGCCCGCACGAAGGAACACCTTGTGGAAGCGGGGCGAGGTTTGCCACGCGACAGGGGAATTGTCAAATTCGCCCGTGGGGATCGAATCGTCGCACATAAGATAGGCGGCGTAATAGTTCGAGGCGGCTGTGATCATATACTTATCAAAATATGCGTATCTCTCGCAGCCGTATTTCGTTTCGGTGGGAAAACGGTTTTTGATGTGATAGATGGGCTTTTGGGAAAGCGCCTGCTCGGTGTATTCCACCGCGCGCTCGATCGCCGCCTTAAAGCGGCCTGCCAGCTCCATGTTGCCCTCTTTTGCGTAGCGCGAGGCCTCAAACTCAAGAACGCCGCAAAGCGTGCCCTCGTTGAGGTAGAACTGATTGCTTCGACCGCCAAACGCCGTCTCGCCCGTCACGGACTGCATGGCAAGTGTCAGCAGACCCGATTTTTTCAGGTGCGCGTCGATTTCGTCGTAGTAGCGGCCGCGGTAGCCGAGATGGAGCGCGAGAGAATAGAGAATTCTCGGCGCCAGATCGTACATAATGGGCTGGTACGGCTCGGCCTTAGCGTTGTCGCAGTACATACCGTTTTCGTCAAACCATTGCAGCTGTTGACCAAACTGAAGCTCGATAAACTCCTCGGATCGGCAAAGCCCCATTGCCTGTCTGTAATATTCGCTGACGCCCGAGAAAAGCGCCCAGTTTCGCACGGGGTCCGTAAGGGACTTGGCAATTTTGTCGTAGCAGGTGTAGGGGTCGCAGGTGGCAAGCTCCGCCTTCCATTTCTGGGTGCGGGTGGCATCTACCACCCCCGCCTTCTCCACCTCCCAGATGCAGCACACGATCTCTCTTATCGAAAAATCGTTTGCGGCAAGCACGCGGGGGATCTGGTGGCAGCAAAAATCCATCATCTCCAAAAACAGAGGGAAAAGATCCTTACGGTAGCCGTGAGAGATGAGAATACCGATGTTGGCGGTAAGACGCGGGAAGCCGTGCTCGGAGAGCCCTTCCGCCTTCACGCGTTCAAAGTAATCAACGATGTGCTCATTCGTGTAGGCGCTGAGTGCCTTTTCCATTAAAGCGATGTAGCGATTTTTCATATCCTTCTCGTTTTTTTACCACGGCAGAAATTCAGAGCCCTTGAGCTTCAGGATCGCCTCGGTGAAGTAGTAGTCGCCGTAAATAATGTGCATGTGCTCCTCCTTACCGTACCTAAGGCTTCCGTAGTAAAGAATACCGTCGTCCTCCTCGCTCCAGTTGCACCAAGCCTTTTCCATTGCCCTCAAAATGTTGATGGCACAGGTGAGGTAAAAGCCCTTTTCAAGGTCGGGCACGTGCTTGGCGATCTCAATCATGCCGCAAGCGGCAATGGCACCCGCGGTCGAGTCGTAAAAGACGGGCTCGTCGGGCTGGCGGAAGTCAAGCAACGGCAGCCACCCCGTGGTGGCGGCGTTTGCCGCAAAATAGTGTGCAACCTTTTTTGCCGTGTCAAGATATTTCTCATCACCCGTGTGGATGAAGGAAAGCGCAAAGCCGTACAGTGCCCAGGAGGCGCCTCTTGACCAGCAGGAGCCGACCCCGTAGCCCTGCCCACCGAGTGTTTCGATCACACCGGGGGCATCGGTGGTGTGGGAAACGATATGCACCACAGAGCCGTCGGGGCGGACGTGATCGCGCATTGCCATGTTGGCGTGTCTTCTCGCGATCTTGGCAAAGCGGTCGTCATCAAGCTCCCTTGATGCCCAGTAAAGCTGGGGAATGTTCAGCATGGTATCAATGATAGACTGTGTTTTATGCTGCTCATCGTTCCAAGCTACGATATAATCGCCGTCGATATTATAGCGGCTTGCCAGCATCATGGC
>JAZOLJ010000028.1:0-19368 GCA_045652845.1 Eubacteriales bacterium
CCGGGCGCAAATGCAAATGATAGGTGTTTGAAAGCTCAACCTGACAGTTGATCTATTCAAGCTCAACGGTGGAAACACCGCCCTTGATGGCGGCACAGGTGCCAACGTTCATAAATACTGGGGTTTCAATAGCCCCGTGCACGGTATGCAGCACACCGGGCCGTGCGCGCCCATCGCGCGCCTTAACCTCATAATTTGACATAAAATATTTTCCTTTCGGAGCCAAGAATACAGCTTGACCCATAATTTGACTGTGTTATAGCTACAAAAGCAGCCAACCTTTTACTTTTTTAAAACGTTAAAAATAAGCGCGGCACTATAACAGGCTTCTCCTTGAGGAGAGGCTCCCGCGCAGCGGGTGGTGAGGTGTAGGATGCGGAGCAGCCGTTATTTAGGCAATTGGTAGCATTTCGTTTAAGACGCCGCCTGCGGCGGCTACACCTCATCCTAAGAATGCGCAAGCATTCTTTGTAGGTAACGCCGCCCAAGGCGGCTACACCTCATCCTAAGAATGCGTAAGCATTCTTTGTAGGTGACGCCGCCTGCAGCGGCTACACCTCATCCGTCGCGTGCCGCGCCACCTTCTCCTCAAGGAGAAGGCTTGTTTGTGCAAACAACGCGCACCGTGTACGCATTATCCCGGTAGGGGTCGGCGCCTCGACGACCCGCATCCGCGATGCATTATCACACCCGGCACCCGCGTATCCGTTTTTCACCCCCCGCAATGTATCGCGTTTTTTTCCCTTTTGTAAAGTTTTCGGGGGAGGAAATGAATTTTTGCGCGAAGCGCAAAAAGAAAAGGAGGGCACCTTTTTCAAAAGGTGCCCTCCTTTTCCCTTAAACCCCACGCAACGGGCGGGAATTTTTTTGACATTTTTAGTTTTTCAAGCTATGAATGGGTGCGGGAATTCTGCCGCCGCGAGAAATGAATTTCGCGGGAGAATAGGTGCGCAGGGGCATGATGGGTGCCGTACCGAGCAAGCCGCCAAAGGAAACGCTGTCGCCAACGCCCTTACCGTATGCGGGGATCAGGCGCACGGCGGTGGTTTTGGTGTTTGCCACACCAATGGAGATCTCGTCGGCAATAATGCCGCAGATCACCTCCTCGGTGGTGTCGCCGGGCACGGCGATCATATCAAGGCCCACCGAGCAAACGGCGGTCATTGCCTCCAGCTTTTCAATGGAGAGCGCGCCACTTTCAACCGCGGCGATCATGCCCTCATCCTCAGAAACGGGGATAAACGCGCCCGAAAGCCCACCAACGTGCGAGGATGCCATAACGCCCCCCTTCTTTACAGCATCGTTGAGCATGGCAAGTGCCGCCGTGGTGCCGTGTGCGCCGCAGCTCTCAAGACCCATTTCCTCAAGAATACGCGCCACCGAGTCGCCAATGGCGGGGGTGGGGGCGAGAGAAAGATCGATAATGCCAAAGGGTGCGCCAAGACGCTTTGCTGCCTCGCTTGCCACCAGCTGCCCCACGCGCGTGATCTTAAATGCGGTGGTCTTGATCACGTCAGCAAGCTGTGAGAGGTCGCAATCGCCCGCGCGGCGAATGGCTGCCGCCACCACACCGGGGCCGGACACCCCCACGTTGATCACGGAATCGGGCTCTCCTACACCGTGGAAAGCACCCGCCATAAAGGGGTTATCCTCGGGAACGTTTGCAAAAACAACGAGCTTAGCACAGCCGATCGAGTTGTTATCGCGCGTAAGATACGCCGCACGCTTGATGGTGCTGCCCATCAGACGGATGGCATCCATATTGATGCCCGCCTTGGTGCTTGCCACGTTAACCGAGGAGCAAACGTTCTCTGTTTCGGCAAGTGCCTCGGGAATAACCGAAATGAGATTTCGATCCCCCAGAGTCATATCCTTGTCCACCAGCGCGGAATAGCCCCCGATAAAGTTGATGCGAAGCGTTTATGCGGCACGCTGCAGCGTGTGCGCAAGCTTCAAATACCCCTCGGGCGAGATCGCACCGCCAATGAGGGATACGGGTGTGACCGACACGCGCTTGTTAACGATCGGAATGCCGTATTCGCGCTCGATCGAGGCACCCGTATCCACCAAGCGCTCGGCGGTTTTGGTGATTTTATCGTAAACCTTGTCACAAAGGCGGTTTGCATCCTCACTGACACAGTCAAAAAGGGAGATACCCATGGTAATGGTACGAATATCAAGGTTTTCCTCGCGTATCATACCAATCGTTTCTAAAATATCAGCTACGTTCAGCATGGCACTCTCCTTAAATGTGGTGCATGGTATTAAAAATATCCTCGTGCATGGCACGAATGTCAAGACCCTTTTCACGGCCCAGCGCCGCCAGATCGTCGGCAAAGTCGGCAAAGGGCTTTGTCAGCTTGTCGATCTCCACGATCATGATCATGGCAAAATACTCGGAAAGCACGTTTTGCGTGATCTCCGTGATGTTTGCGCCGCGCTCGGCGCAGCACGCACTTACCGCTGCGATGATACCAACGCTATCCTTACCTGTAACCGTAACAACTGCTTTCATTTCATTCTCCTTTTTGGGCAAGCCCTTATGTTATGCTATTATTATAATAGTTTTTTGAAGCAAAAGCAAGAGGGTAACCGCAAAAAAAGATTGACTTTCCGGCACCGTTATGCTACACTAAAAGCATAATATTTTTACGAGGTAAAAACATGAACGAATTCTCAACCTATGAATTTGCCGTTTCGCAAAAAAACGAGGGCAAGTGGCGCGCCGCGCGCATCGGACTGATTTTGTTTTACATCCTATACGTGCTTGGTATTGTCTTTGTTGGCATGAAATACAGCGTTATTGCGCCGCTTCTTGCCTTTATTCCTCTTTCTCTTTGGGTCATCATCTTTATCACGTGGCGCCGCGTTTCCGTAGATTACGAATATTCCGTCACGTCGGGCACCTTGACCTTCGCCAAGATCTATGGCAACCGTTCGCGCCGCAAAATTTTTGAAATGAACCTGCGCGATGCCGTACGCATTGCGCCGCTTGGCGACGAAGAGGAGGCTGCGCGCGGTGCTGCCTACCACCCCGAACGCGAGTTTGTCGGCGTTTCCTCAATGTCTGCCCCCGATATTTATTTTATCCTCTTTGAGTTAAACGACAAAAAGAGCGGCGAAAAACGCCGCGCGATCTTTTATTTTGAGGCAACCTCCAAAATGCTCTCTATTTGCCGCTTTTACAATGCAGCAAGCACCGTGCTGACGCAGGTTTCCCGTTAAAGCATACGTTTTTTAATACCGTTATGGCTTTTATTCGTTTAAAGGAGTTATGCCACTCATGAAGCTTTCCACAAGGGTCGCCGTGATCGGCGCAGGGCATGCGGGCGTTGAAGCGGCACTTGCCGCCGCGCGCATGGGCGTTGATACCGTGCTTTTTACCATTTCGCTTGAGGCGATCGCCAATATGCCCTGCAACCCCTCGATCGGCGGCACCGCTAAGGGGCATCTCGTTTATGAGATTGATGCTCTTGGGGGCGAGATGGGGCGCGCGGCGGACGCAGTAACCCTGCAATCACGCACGCTCAACCTCGGCAAGGGGGCGGCAGTCCACTCCAAGCGCGTGCAGGCTGACCGCAAGCGTTATCAGGCATATATGAAATCGGTTCTTGAAAAAACCGAAAATCTGCGGCTGATACAAGCCGAGATCGTTTCGGTAAAGGTTGACGAAAACAACCACGTTTGTGGGGTAATGACCCATCTTGGCGAGCTTTGGTCGTGCGAATGCGTGATCGTTGCCGCGGGCACGTATCTTGAAAGCCGCATCTTTGTGGGCGACGTGAATTACGAAAGCGGTCCCGACGGATTTTTACCCTCACGCGGGCTTTCCGCATCACTCGCTGCGCTCGGCATCAGCCTGCGCCGCTTTAAAACGGGCACGCCCGCACGCATCAACCGCCGCTCGGTAGAGCTTGCACGCCTTGAAGCGCAGCCGGGCGAGGAAAAAGCACTTCCCTTTGCCGCCGACACGCCCGAGGATTACATGGAGGGCGCGACGCAGCTCCCCTGCCATATTGTTTATACCAATGCGGAAACACACCGCATCATTCGCGAAAATCTCTCCCGTTCCGCCATGTACGGCGGCCACATTCACGGCACAGGGCCGCGCTATTGCCCCTCGATTGAGGATAAGGTGGTGCGCTTTGCCGACAAGGAGCGACATCAGCTCTTTCTCGAGCCCATCGGTGCCGATACCGATGAGCTGTATCTCCAAGGCTTTTCTACCTCTCTGCCCCCCGACGTGCAGCGCGAAATGCTGCACACCCTGCCGGGCTTTGAGCACGCCGAAATGATGCGCTACGCCTATGCCATCGAATACGATTGCTGCGACCCAAAGGAGCTTACTGCAACCCTTGAATTTCGCCACGTTGGCGGGCTTTTCGGTGCAGGACAGTTCAACGGCACCTCGGGCTACGAGGAGGCGGCGGCACAGGGCCTGCTTGCAGGCATCAACGCCGCGCGTAAGGTCACAGGCAAAGAGCCTATTGTTTTACCGCGTGCCAGCTCTTATCTCGGCACGCTTGTGGATGATCTGATCATCAAGGGCACCAACGAGCCCTACCGTATGATGACCTCGCGCTCCGAATACCGCCTTTTGCTCCGCCAAGATAACGCCGACACGCGCCTCACGCCCATCGGACACGAGGTTGGGCTGATCGACGAGGCACGTTACGCCGCATTTTTGCAAAAGCAAGCGAATATCAAGGGCGAGATCGCACGCCTTGAGGCGACATTTCTCTCACCCAAGGAGATCAATCCTCTGCTTACCGACATGGAGCAGCCCACCGTTTCCACAGGCATATCGCTTGCCGACCTCCTGCGCCGCCCCGCCATGACGTACGAAACCCTAAAAACGCTTGGAAAAGCCGCCCCCTCGCTTACCGAGCGAGAGCTGCTATCCGTAGAGGTTCAAATTAAGTACGAGGGGTACATTAAGCGGCAAATGGGTGAAGTTTCTCGGCATGAGAAATTAGAGTCAAGAATGTTGCCAAGCACCCTTGACTATCAAAAAATAAGCGGTCTGCGCCTTGAAGCCGCACAAAAGCTGCAGGCGCAACGCCCTGCTACCGTGGGGCAAGCCTCACGCATCAGCGGCGTAAGCCCTGCCGATATCTCGGTTTTGCTGATCTACCTCGGGATTCGTTGATCCCCTGCCATTTTCCCTTCTCTTTCTTGTATTTTTTCGCAGCACGGGCGCGCTTGCGCCCGGCTGCGACCGTTTTTAGGAGCTTTTTCTTGCTGTTAAGCAAGAACGCGCGACAGCGCAAGGGCTCTTTTACTTGCACCGAATAACAGATTTTGCAACCGTTCAAAGGAGTTTTTACACAGATGCAGTTTTCAGAATTTGACAACTTTTTAAGTACCGTTATGGCACATAACGAGTTTTCTCCCCTCGCGACGGAAGAACAGTCAAGGAAGCTCTATTTTTTGATGAATCACATGCTCGAGGTCAACAAAAGCATGAATTTGACCGCAATAAAAGAGGAAAAGGCGGTAATCGTCCGTCATTTCCTTGATAGCCTTACTGTGCTGCCGTTTTTGCCCGAAAACGCCAAAATTCTTGACGTTGGCTGCGGCGCGGGCTTCCCCAGCCTTCCTGTGGGCGTTTTTCGCCCCGATCTTGCCATTACGGCACTGGATAGCACCGAAAAACGCATCAATTATGTAAAAGAAACCGCAAAAAGGCTTGAAATACCGCATTTTACCGCCATTGCAGCGCGCGCCGAGGAATTGGCGGGCGATCACGCTCACCGCGAGCAATACGACGTGGTGACCGCACGCGCGGTGGCGGCGCTCCCCGTGCTTGCCGAGCTCTGCCTGCCCTTCGTGCGCCTCGGCGGCAGCTTTGTTGCCATGAAGGCAAAGCGCGGCGAGGAGGAGCTTGCCGCTGCAAGAGGTGCCATTACACACCTCGGCGGCGAGGTACATGCCACAAGAACCGTGATCCTCAAGAGCGAGGGCGAGGAGGACGAGCGTTTGCTGATCGAGATCAAAAAAATCAAGCACACGCCGCAAGGATTTCCCCGCGCCTACGCCAAAATCGCAAAAAAGCCGCTTTGAGCTGCACGAACGCCGCAAAAAGCAGCACAACCAAAATAAATGATCAAGCCCCGTCGCAAGGCTTTCTTGCGACGGGGCTTTTTTGCGGCAAAAATGGCAGCGTGCGGCATTTTTCTGCCTCTCCCCCTCGAATACCGCAAAAAGGCTCAATTTATTCCCATAATTTCCATTTTTTACCATTTCATTGTGACAAATTCCTCGCCAAACATGTGCTATCCTATTATTAAGAAGCAATTATAGCACAAAAAGCACAGGGAGGATCAAAACATGAACAATTTTTACACAAACACAGCAGAAATTGTGCGTGGGAGCGCACAAGAGCCGCCCATTCTGCTCGCCCCCGAGCAGATCATGCCGCAACGCCGACCGAAAAACGCCAAAAACGAGCAAAATATTATCATTCGGCTTGCCAATTCCATCAAAAAATACGGTATTTTAGAGCCGCTTGCCGTAAAACCCGCAAATAGCAGCGGCGGTTTTCCCATTTACGAGCTTATTGACGGTGAACGGCGGTATCGCGCCGCCGCACTGGCAGGAATCAGTAAGCTGCCTTGCATAATACTCTCTTACAGCGACCCAAAATGCCTGCAAATGGCGGAAATTAGCCGTGTTTGCGGCGAAAAGCTGCACTTTTTTGCCCTTGCAGAGGCTCTTTCACGCCTCATTGGGAAGTACGGCATGACACAAGAGGAGATCGCACGGCGCATGGGGCTTTCGCAATCCGCCGTGGCAAATAAGCTGCGCCTGTTAAAATTTACACCCGAGGAGCGACGCCTGATCGTTTCAGGTGGGCTTACCGAACGGCACGCAAGGGCTTTTTTGCAGCTTTTTGACCCCACAGAGCGCGCTGCGGTGATTGCAATTGCCCAAAGGGACAAGCTAAACGTGGCACAAACCGAGGCGTTGATCTCACTTTACATAAAAAAGAACGCGCAGGAAGATCGCATTGCCGACGATATACACCACACGCGGCTCAAAAATCAAGAAACAAAGGTGGCAAGCAGCGAGAAAGACGCCTTTGGAGCGTCCCTTGAGGTGCAAGACGCCCCCACAAACGCCCTTGAGGCGTTCGAGGAGGGGGAAGCCGTGTTCCCCGCCAAACGCCCCTTTTTACCGCCAAAAACGCCCATCGGCGCACGACAAGACGGCATAACACCGCGCAAATTTGCCCTGCGCGATCTACAGCCGCTATACAACTCCATCGAGAGAACGCTCGGCATCTTCCAAAAGACCGGCGCTGCAGCCGAATACTATAAGGAAGAAAGCGAGGATGCCGCCCGCATTGTGATATATATCCCCAAGCGCGGCTAAAAATAAGTGTTTTACGTGAAACACGCAGCCCCAACGAATTTTGTTTCACGTGAAACACGCAGCTGCAACAAGTTTTGTTTCACGTGAAACACAGATCTCTCGCCGTTTATTGTTTCACGTGAAACACGGCCGGCGCAACCTTAAGCTTTGTTTCACGTGAAACAACCCTTGTGGCGTAGGATTTCCTTTTCTTTTTTCTGCGCCGCCAAGGATTGCTTTTGCAAAAAATCTCGAAAAATGCGCAAAATCCTGTTGCAAAACCGCATGTTTAATGATATAATGAATAACACACAGGTGTCGGGTCAAAGCACTAAGAGCGCGCCTGCGATGGCGCACGCAAATCTATAGGGAAGGGAGTGGGCGTAAGCGAGATGGGTAGAATTATCGCCTTTGCCAATCAAAAGGGCGGCGTAGGGAAAACCACAAGTGCCGTAAATACTGCCGCAAGCCTCGGATTTCTCGGTTACGATACGCTTCTGATCGACCTGGATCCACAGGGAAGCGCCACAAGCGGCGTGGGGGTTCGCAAAAAGGGATTGCGCTACACCGTGCGCGACGTGCTTGTGGGTGGGTGCCGCGCAGAGGATGCGGTGTTGCCCACGGGCTTTAAAAAGCTTGACGTGATCCCCGCAAACATCTCCCTTGCAGGCGCGGAATTTGACCTGCTTGACGGGGAAGGGGACGAAGCACACCTTAAAAATGCATTGGCAGACATACGGTATCGCTACGATTATATCATTATTGACTGCCCGCCCTCGCTTGGCATGCTGACCATCAACGCGCTGACCGCCGGCGACGGCGTTGTGATCCCAATGCAATGTGAATATTACGCGCTGGAGGGCTTAACACAGCTTTCCACCACGCTGGGGCACATCAAAAAACGCTATAACCCGCGACTTTCTATGACAGGTATACTCCTTACCATGCACAACGCGCGTCTTTCTTTATCCATTCAAGTAAAAGAGGAGCTGCGCAAGCATTACGGAGATCGCGTATTTTCCACCACGATCGGCAGAAACGTGCGCCTATCGGAGGCGCCGAGCTTTGGCAAGCCGATCATTTATCACGACAAGCACGCCAAGGGCGCGGCCGATTATCTGCAATTCGCAAAGGAATTGCACGAAAGAGCCTGACCCAACAAGCAAAGGCGACAACAATTATAAAGAAAAGGAGAAAAACAAATGGCCAAAAAGCAAAGTGCTCTCGGCAAGGACTTTTATTCTATTCTTGATGACAACATCATGGGCATGAAGGACGGTACCACAACCACCCTGCGCATTTCCGAAATTGAGCCGCGCAGCGACCAGCCCCGCAAGCAATTTGACCGCGAGGCACTGGAGGCACTTGCAGACAGCATTGCCGCATACGGCGTGCTGCAGCCGATTTTGGTGCGTCCGAACCCAAATTTTGAGGGAGCTTATGAAATTATCGCGGGCGAGCGTCGCTGGCGCGCCTCAAAAATGGCAGGGCTTACCGAAATTCCCGCCGTGGTGCTTGATGGCGACGACATGAAGACCGCGCAAATCGCGCTGATCGAAAACGTGCAGCGCGAGGATCTCAACGCCGTTGAGGAAGCCTTTGGCTATCAAGCGTTGATGGATCGCTTTGATATGACCCAAGAGGAGGTATCAAGGATTGCGGGAAAATCTCGTTCTGCCGTGGCAAACACCCTTCGTTTGCTTGATTTGCCCGACGAGGTGCTTGAAATGCTGCGCGAAAAGGACGGCTTTCTCACCGCAGGCCACGCACGCGCCCTGCTTGCGCTGAAAAACGAGGAGTTAATTCCGCTGCTGGCACGCCGCATTGAAGCAAAAAAGCTTTCGGTACGCGACGTGGAAGCCATTGTAAAGCGCGAAAACACCGACCCTGCGCCCGAGCTGCCCGATATCACGGGGCACGTACAGAGCCGCACCTGGATGAAGGACCTTGAGCGTCGCACGCGCGAGGCACTTGGCAGAAAGGTAAAGATTACACAAAACGACAAAAAACGCTCGATTGAAATCTTTTACGAGGACGATGCCGACATGGAGGAGCTGCTGACAGCCCTTTGCGGCAGCGAGCTTTTTGCAGAAGAAGAATAAGAAAGAAGGCCATATACTATGTTAGATATTAAGTTTATTAAAGATAATCCCGAGCTTGTGAAGGAGCGTCTGGGTTCCCGTCAAAAGGATTACAGTGCCGAGATCGACCGACTGCTCACGCTTGACGTGGAGCGTCGCACGCTGATTGCTGACACCGAGCAGAAAAAGGCGGAGCAAAACAAGATCTCAAAGCAAATTCCCGCCCTCAAAAAGGAAGGGAAGGACGTAGCACCCATTTTTGCAGAAATGAAAACGCTCTCCGACACCGTAAAGGCAGAAAACGAAAAGATTGCCGCCATTGATGCCGAGATCGCAAGCATTCTGCTTTCGATCCCCAACACGCCAAACGAGCAGGTTCCCGTTGGCAAGGATGACAGCGATAACGTTGAAATTCGCCGCTGGGGCGAGCCCAAAGCCTTTGGCTTTGAGGCAAAGCCGCACTGGGATATCGGCCGGGAGCTTGGCATTCTCGACCCCGATACCGCCGCAAAGGTAACGGGTGCGCGCTTCCATTTCTATCGCGGCATGGGCTCGCGTCTTGAGCGCGCCGTGATCAACTATTTCCTTGACACCCACACCGACCACGGCTACACCGAAATTTTCCCGCCCTACATGGTCAACCGCGATTCCATGCGCGGCACGGGTCAGCTCCCCAAGTTTGAGGAGGACGCCTTCCGCGTAGCAAACAACGATTTCTTCCTCATCCCAACGGCAGAGGTACCCGTAACCAACATGCACCGCGACGATATTCTTGACGGTGCAAGACTGCCGCTCTCTTACTGCGCATATTCCGCTTGCTTCCGTGCCGAGGCAGGGTCTGCCGGGCGCGACACCAGAGGCCTTATCCGCCAGCACCAATTCAACAAAGTTGAATTGGTGAAGTTCACCACGCCCGAAACCTCGTATGCAGAGCTTGAAAAGCTTACAAACGACGCCGAGCGCGTGCTGCAGGGCCTGGGGCTGCCTTACCGCGTGGTACGCCTTTCCTCGGGCGACCTTGGCTTCTCAAGTGCTATGACCTACGATATTGAGGTCTTTATGCCCTCCTACGGCCGTTACGTGGAAATTTCCTCCTGCTCTGACTTTGAGGATTACCAGGCACGCCGTGCAAACATCCGCTTCCGCGAGACCCCCAAGGATAAGCCCCGTCTTGTGCACACCCTCAACGGCTCGGGCGTGGCAGTGGGTCGTACCGTTGCCGCGATCCTTGAAAACTATCAAAACGAGGATGGCACCGTAACCGTGCCCGAAGCACTGCGTACCTACATGGGCTGCGATACCATTCGCCCCGAGGCGCTTTGATGCAAAAGCACCCGTGAAAAGGCACCCGTGGCAAAATCGCCACGGGTGCCTTTGGCTTTCGTTGCGCGATCGTTTCATGCTCCAATCGCTCCCAAAAATTACCAAATTTTACCATATGGCAAAGTGTCACCTCTTGTAACGCTTGTATAACTTGACATTTTTGGTATATTGAGGGTATAATAAAAGGTGATCGTGCGCCTTTGCGGGTGAGAGCATTCGCTTCTCGCAAAGAAAATTCGGCACGACGAGGTGTTTATGAAAAAAACAGAACGTATCTACAAGCCCCTGATATCCTTCAAGGATTTGATCCCGTCGCTTGCATCCCGCGGCGACAAGATCGCCTTCCGCTTTCCCACGGGCAAGACCTTTGGCGCACTTACCTACAAAGAATTTTCACACATGGCGCACACCCTTGCCGCCGGCTTTGATGCGGTAGGGCTTTCCGGCAAGCGCGTTGCCGTGATCGGCGAGACCTCACCCGAGTGGGTTGCGACCTACCTTGGCGTCACTGCCGCGGGCGGCGTGATCATCCCGATGGATAAGGAGCTTGCCATCGGTGAGATCGAGGGGCTGCTTGCAAGTGTAGATGCCGAGGCGATCGTTTACGCGGGCAGCTTTAACGCAAAGCTTGCAAACGCCATCGAGAACCACCCCTCCTTGCGCATTTTTGTGCCCATGGAGCCCCTTGAGGGCGAAGCGCGGGAAAATGTGCTTCCCCTCGGAGAAATTCTAAAAAAAGGCGAAAAATCGCTTGAGGAGGGCTACGTTATGCCCGACCGCGACCCCGAAGGGCTTGCCGTTATGCTCTTTACCTCGGGCACCACGGGCTCAAGCAAGTGCGTAATGCTTTGCGAGAAAAACGTCTGCGCCTGCGTCAATTCCGCCTGCGAAACGGTAAATTTCAGCGAAAACGACCGCACCGTTTCCGTCCTGCCCCTGCACCACACCTACGAGCTTGCCATCATGCTTGCCAGCCTTTGCTACGGCATCACCATTGGCATCAACGACACGCTCCGCCACCTCATGCGCAATTTTGCCGAGTTTAAGCCGACAGGGCTTATTCTCGTTCCCCTCTTTGTCAATACCATGTACAAAAAGATTTGGGATGAAGCACGCAAGAAGGGGAAGGATAAGCTGCTGCGCCGCATGATCAAGCTTTCAAACGGCATGAGAAGGGTAGGCATCGACCTGCGCCGCAAGCTTTTCGCCTCGGTGCTGGGTGCCTTTGGCGGCAGCCTTGAAAAGATCGTGTGCGGCGGCGCGCCCTTAAACCCCGAAATGGTAAAGAATTTTGAGGCGTTTGGCGTGCAGATCTGTGAGGGCTACGGCATTACCGAATGCTCGCCCCTGATTTCCGTTGCACCCTACTACGCCCCGAAATTCGGGTCTGTAGGGCCCGCGGTGCCCTGCTGCACCTCTCGCATTGCCCCAACGGGGAACGTGAACGACAAGGGCTTCCCCGAGGGCGAGATACAGGTGAAGGGCGACAACGTCATGCTTGGCTACTACAACAACCAGGGGGAAAACGCGAAGGCATTCACCGAGGATGGCTGGTACCGCACGGGGGACGTTGGCTTTATGGACGAGGACGGCTATATCTACATCACGGGGCGTCTGAAGTCCGTCATCGTGCTTGAAAACGGCAAAAACGTATTCCCCGAGGAGATCGAGGAATACCTTGAAAAGATCGAGGAGATCGCCGAGAGCGTGGTAGTTGGCAGAAAGGATACCGACGGCGAAACCGTGCTGCTGACCGCCGTTGTCTACCCCAACAAGGAATTCTTCCCCGAGGGGACGGCGACCGAGGTGATCTATAAGACCATTTACGACAAGCTCACCGAGCTGAATAAAAAAATGCCCTCGTTTAAAAAGATCAAGGGGCTTGAGCTGCGCGATACCGAGTTTGAAAAAACCACCTCGCGCAAGATCAAACGCCACCTGGTGAAGTAAGCAAAACGAAAAGCCCCTCCGCTGTGGCGGAGGGGCTGTTGTGTTTTTCATCCCGTTTGAGGGTTATTCGGCATTTTCGGTCGGGAGGTAGGGCGTGATATCGTAGCCCTGCAGCTTTGCTTTTTCCATTTTTCCCTTGCTGCGCTCAAAGTAGGCTACGCTGTTGCGCAGCAGCATCAGGATCTGATTTTGCGGCGTGCGGCGCTCTGCCTCACAAAGATACAGCACCTGGCGAAGCAGGTCCTCGGGCACGCGCACGGTAACGGTTGGCTGTTGCTTCATGGTATCTCCTTTCAATAGGTGGCAGAATTGAGGAACCAGCTGCCGTTTTGCAGGGTGAGGGAAACGGTGATCGTTTCCTTTTTCTCCTCATTTCCCGGCACGTAGGTATCAATATCAATAAACACGTCGCGCGCATTGCTGCGGCGATGCTTGCTCATGCGCATGGTTTCGTAAAGGTACACGCGTGCAACGCTTACCGGCTGCCAGACGTTTGATTTCATCAAATGCCCCGTGCCCTCGCTATTGGTATAATCAATATAGCGCGCAAACAGCGTACCGCCCGCGTTTTCCGATACCGTAATGCCGGTAAATACGCTCTCGTATACCGAGGAAAGGAACTCCCCTGCGTAAACCGCCTCGGCTTGCGCTTTAATTTGCGCGGTGGTCAGATATTTGCAATCAAAGCGAACGTAATCGTACTCGGCGGGGTCGGAGGAGGAATAGGCGTACTCGGGCTCTTGATAGGTCGTCTGATAATAATATACGCCATCCTTTTCGTAAAGCGGAGCCGTTTCCTCAAGCGTGGTGCTTTTTCTGGCATACCGCAGCAGATTTCGCTCCTTGCTGGTGGTTTCCTCTCCCTTTTGCACGTCTATATAAACGATCTCATTTAAATTGCCGTTTTTTGCCTCGCTAAAGCAATACTGATAGGCAATGAGCTCGCCCTGCTCCACATCGTTAACAACGTAGTAAAACAGCTTGATCGAGGTTTCCTCGGCGGATACGGCATATCCGTTTTCGGTCTTTACCAAATAAAAGGGAACTCGCGTATGATACTGCTCATAGTAGCGCGGGTAGGTGGGAAGCCCCTCGCCCCAAAAGATCTCGTTGATCTCGTGCGATGCCTCGATCAGTGAAGCCGTGCGCTCTCTGATCACCTCAAGCTCGGGCGGGCGATTATTGCGCACGTGGCGCACCACCAAAAACGTGCCGAGCGACACCAGCACAAGCGAGATCGCCACAATGACGGCAATCAGGCGTTTTTTCATAAATATCTCCTGTTTTTAACCCCGTTTTGGGGGATATTCCTGCAACAGCCCCGAAGATGCAAGCACGTTCGGGGCTGTCATTTTTATTTTCTGTTTTCGCTTTGCTTATTCCTGCACGCTCTCGCCCTCGGTAATGGGTGCGGGAGCTTCACCTGCGGGTGCTTCTGTGTTTTCCATACCCGTTTCGGCACTTTCTGCCGTTTCATCCTCGTGTGCCACCTTCGAGAAGCCTGCAAGGCTCTGCCCCTCGCCAAGGCGCATCACAATCACGCCTGCGGCGGTGCGGGAGTAGGTGTTGATCTGGGAAACGGGCGTGCGGATCACAGTGCCGAGGTTGGTGATCATCATGAGATCGTCATCGTCGGTCACGGCAGCAATGCCCGCAAGCAGACCCGTTTTCTCGGTGAGGTTGTGGCAGGTTACGCCAAGGCCGCCTCTGCCCTTCACGCGGAACTCCTCAAACGGGGTGCGTTTTCCGTAGCCGTTTTCGGTCACGGTAATCAGCTGCTTGCTGTCGTCAACGATCACAGCACCCACAACAAAGTCGCCCTCGCGGAGCTTCACGCCGCGCACACCGCGTGCGGTTCTGCCAAGAGGTCGCACCGCGCCCTCGCTAAAGCGGGCGGCACTGCCCTCGTGCGTAGCAAGAAGCACGTCCTTATCGCCGCAGCTCAGCATCACAAACACCAGCTCGTCACCCTCATCAAGGTTCAGGGCGATCTTACCGCCCTTGCGCTGGTATTCGTATTCCTTCAGCCTCGTGCGCTTAATCACGCCGTTTCTTGTTACCATGGTGAGGAAATCGTCGTCGGTAAACTCACTCACCGAGATCATGGCGGTGATAATTTCACCCGGCACGGTTTCGATCACGTTGATGATATTCGTGCCCTTTGCGGTGCGCGATGCCTCGGGGATCTGGTATGCCTTACGCATAAATACCTTGCCCGTATTGGTAAAGAGCATGAGATAATCGTGGCTGTGCACCACCATCAGCTTTTCGATAAAGTCCTCTTCCTTGGTGGTCATACCAATCACACCCTTACCGCCCTTATGCTGTGCGGCGTAGGTATCCGCAGGCAAACGCTTGATATAGCCCGCGTGCGTGAGGGTAATGACACAATCGTGACGCGCAATGAGATCCTCAAGGTCAATATCCTCGGTTGCCGCCACGATCTCGGTGCGGCGCGCGTCGGCGTATTTGCGGCGGATCTCGGAAATTTCTTCTTTGATAATATCCTTGATCTTCTGCTCGTCGGCAAGAATGCCCGTCAGCTCGGTAATGAGCGCGTGAAGCCGGTCAAGCTCGTCCTCGATCTTCTGTCTTTCAAGCCCCGTCAGCTTACCAAGCGTCATTTCAACGATCGCCTGTGCCTGCGTGTCGGAAAGCCCGTAGCCCTCCATCAGCTTTGCCTTGGCATCGGGGATCGATGCGGTGGAGCGAATGAGATTGACGATCTCGTCAATGTTATCGTTGGCGATCTTATAGCCCTCAAGAATGTGCGCACGTGCCTGTGCCTTATCCAGCTCAAACTGCGTGCGGCGGGTAATAACATCCTTTTGGTGAGCAATGTAATGGTCAAGGATCTCGGGGAGCGAGAGGACCTTCGGCTCGCCACCTACCAGCGCCAGCATGTTGATGGCACAGGTATCCTGCAGCTGGGTGTTTTTATAAAGCTGATTGAGAATGACCTGCCCGTTTGCATCGCGGCGGTAGTGAATGATGATATTGATACCGTTTCTGCCGTTGGATACGTCCTTGATATCGGTAATGCCCTCGATCTTTTTGTCGCGCACGAGTGCGGCAATCGACTGCACCAGCATGGATTTGTTGACCTGGTACGGGAGCTCGGTCACGATAATTTGGTTCTTTTCCTCGTCAATTTCACATTTCGAGCGCACCATCACACGGCCGCGGCCTGTTTTGTATGCCTCAATGATGCCGCTAACACCGTAGCAGGTGGCGGCGGTCGGGAAATCGGGGCCCTTGATAAACTCCATCAGCTCCTCAACGGTGCATGAGGGGTTTTCCATGCGGTAAACGGTGGCGTCCACCACCTCGCCGAGGTTGTGAGGGGGAATATTGGTCGCCATACCGACCGCGATACCCACCGAGCCGTTTACCAAAAGGTTGGGGAAGCGGGAGGGGAGCACCAGCGGCTCGCGCAGGCGGGTATCAAAGTTCGGGCCAAAGGGTACGACCTCCTTTTCAAGGTCAGCCATCAGCTCATCGGAGATTTTTGCCAAACGCGCCTCGGTATAACGGTAAGCGGCAGCGCCGTCGCCGTCAACAGAGCCGAAGTTGCCGTGACCCTCAACCAGCGGGTAGCGCAGCGAAAAATCCTGCGCCATACGCACCATCGTGCCGTAAACGGCAGCGTCACCGTGCGGGTGATAGCGACCCAGCACGTTACCCACGGTGGTAGCCGACTTGCGGAAGGGCTTATCGGAGGTGAGGTGATCCTCATACATCGCGTACATGATGCGGCGCTGACCGGGCTTCATACCGTCGCGCACGTCGGGGAGCGCACGGGACATGATAACCGACATAGAGTACTCGATAAAGGCTTGCTTTACGCGCGCGCTCATGTCAACGTCTTCTATTCTCTGATTTGGAAATTCAATATTTTCGCTTTTGTGTTCAGTTGCCATTGCTATTCTCTCCTTTCCTATCAGATATCAAGATTTTCGGCGAATTTTGCATTCTGCTCGATAAATTCACGGCGGGGCTCAACCTCGTCACCCATCAGGGTAGAGAAGATCTGGTCACAAAGAATGGCATCCTCCATCGTCACGCGCAAAATAATGCGCCTTTCGGGGTCCATGGTGGTCTCCCACAGCTGATCGGGGTCCATCTCACCAAGACCCTTATAGCGGTCAGCCTCAATGTTTTTGCCGCCGCCAAGCTCTGCAATAATGGCATCGCGCTCGGCGTCGGAGTAGGCGTAACGCTCGCCGCCAAGCTTGGCGGAGCGCTTATATACCTTATAAAGCGGGGGCTTTGCAAGATAAACGTGCCCCCCCTCGATCAGCTCCTTCATGTGACGGAAGAAGAAGGTTAAAAGCAGAATTTGGATATGAGAGCCGTCAACGTCCGCATCCGCCATGATGATAATTTTACCGTAGCGGAGCTTGGAGATATCAAATTCCTCACCGATGCCGCAGCCAAGTGCCTGAATGATCGGGATAATAGAGGTATTTGCATAAACCTTGTCAAGGCGGCTTTTTTCTACGTTAAGAATTTTACCGCGCAGGGGCAGAATTGCCTGGAAGCGAGGGTCACGCCCAAGCTTGGCAGAGCCACCTGCCGAATCTCCCTCCACGAGGTAAACCTCGGTCAGCTCCGTGCGTCGCTCGGTGCAATCCGAGAGCTTGCCCGGCAGCGACATGCTTTCAAGCCCGTTTTTGCGTCTTGTCAGCTCGCGTGCCTTTCTTGCCGCTTCTCTTGCGCGGTTGGCGGTCATTGCCTTTTCTACAATGATCTTACCAACCGAGGGATTTTCCTCAAGATACTCGGAGAGCTTCTCCACCACCAGCTTTTCAACAAACCCGCGCATATAGCTGTTGCCAAGCTTGGTTTTGGTTTGACCCTCAAACTGTGCTTCCTTCAGCTTTACCGAAACCACCGCAGTAAGACCCTCGCGCACGTCGTCACCCGAAAGGTTTTTATCGTCTGCCTTCAGCTGACCGTACTTGCGGGCAAAGTCGTTGATGACCTTGGTCATGGCGTTTTTAAAGCCGACCTCGTGCATACCGCCCTCAATGGTGTTGATATCGTTGGCAAAGGTTAAAAGCGTTTCGTTGTAGGTATCGGTATACTGCAGCGACACCTCGGCAATGGTTCTGCCGCGCTCCTCCTCGGTTTTTTCAGCACGCATGTAAATAACCTCGGGGTGGATCACCTGGCAGTGCTTTTGCTCGTTTAAGTAGGAAACAAAGGTCTTAATGCCGCCCTCGTACTGCAGATCCTCACTCACAACGTTTTCACTGTCGCGCTGATCGGTGATAGAGATATGGATGCCTGCATTGAGGAACGCCTGCTCACGCAAGCGCTTGAGAAGCGTATCGTATTCAAATACTACCTCGTCAAAGATCTCGGCATCGGGCTTAAAGCGCACGAAAAGACCGTGCTTTTCGGTTTCACCCTCATCACGGAAGGGGCGTGCCACGGCACCGCGCTCAAATCGCTCGGTATAGCGGCGACCCTGATAGCAGCTTTCAAGCTCGATCCACTCGGAAAGCGCGTTGACAACAGACGAGCCTACGCCGTGCAGACCGCCTGAAAATTCATAGCCGTTTCCGTCAAATTTTCCGCCTGCGTGCAGCACGGTAAAAATGACCTCAAGCGTCGGGATCCCCATTTTCGGGTGAATACCGCCGGGAATACCCTGACCGTCGTCCTGTACCGCAACCGAGCCGTCGGGCAAAAGCGTTACTTCAATGTGCTTACATCTTCCTGCAAGCGCCTCGTCGATCGAATTGTCCACGATCTCATAAACGAGATGGTGAAGTCCGCGCAGCGAAGTGGAACCGATATACATACCGGGGCGTCTGCGTACCGCCTCAAGACCTTCCAGCACCTGTATTTGGCTGTCATCATAAACCTGTCTTGTTTCTTCGTTGTTTGCCATTTTTTACCTTCCTTTTGCTTTTGTTTCACTATTATTGTTCACTGAAGCCTTCATTGATCGCCCCTTGCTCGCTTCTGCCGAGCAGGGCGGTGGTAGAGATCTGCGAAAAGCAGATCCCGTGTCCCTTTCCCTTTTTAAAAAGGAGAAAGGATTTTGGAATTTCCTCGTTTGCCGCCTCTACCTCGCCGCGCTTTTGTGCAGCGGATAAAAATCTTCTCGTTGTCACCGATACCGTGGCGGTATCGGCATCAAAAATGCCGATAATTTCCTTCGTTCTGATATTTTTGTTATTTCCTACGTGTAAAAACATGATCCACCCCGTCAGTTTACCATTTGGTAGGTGCCGTTTTTTACAAGGATCATATGATCCGCCAAAAAGCCTTCCTTTTCACAGGTCGTCATGATCACCTGCTTGCCCTTGATGTGATTTAAAAGATAATCCCGTCTGCCGCGATCAAGCTCTGAGAGCACGTCGTCAAACAAAAACACGGGGTATTCTCCGCAATCAAGGCAACAAAGCTCGCCCTCGGCGATCTTCAGTGCCAGGGCAAGCGATCTTTGCTGCCCCTGCGAGCAAAAGCTGCGCGCAGACCTGCCATTTAGCATAACCTCAACGTCATCCTTATGGGTGCCCCAAAGGGTTGCGCCCGCGGCAATTTCACGCTCGTGGTTGGCTGTTAGCTTATTATACAGCAATTCTTCTATTTTGTCGTCAACCTCGTAATGAGAAAAATCCTTGCCGCCAACGCCCATATAAACAAG
>JAZOLJ010000029.1:0-6545 GCA_045652845.1 Eubacteriales bacterium
GGGCTTGCCCCCTCTCCGATATACGGCGGCGACGGGAATGAGGAGTTTCTTGCGCTGGTTCGGCGCGGCAATGCCGCAGCGCACGGCATAAATATAGAAAAAACAGTGAAAGATAAGGCGGTGATACGTCTCCCATGAAAAACATAGCAATTATTACAAATTTTAACATTTACGATAAGGCAAATGCGGCGCCTGAGGTTGCCGAGGAGCTGATCAAGCACGGTGCTCGCGTGCTGATCGCTTCCCTTAACAAGGATCGTATTTTCCGTTTGCACAAAAATCGAAAGGAATACGTGTATCTCTCACTCGACGAGCTTTACCGTGAGGCGGATGCCATCGTGGTTTTGGGCGGCGACGGCTCGCTGCTTGATGCCGCACGGCGCGCAGCCCCGCAGGGCAAGCCCTTGCTTGGCATTAACAAGGGCAGGCTCGGCTTTATGTTAGAGCTTGAAATGAATGAGCTGTCAATGCTCGCACAGCTCTTTTCGGGCGAATACGAGCTTGATCGCCGCGCCATGCTTCACGTTACCGTAAAAACGCAAAGCGGGGGCGTGCGTGCGGAATCCTTTGCTCTCAACGATGCCGTGATCTCAAACGGCTCGGTGGCGCGCATTGTTGATCTTGAGCTGTACGAGGGCGGGGAGCAGGTAACCTCTTATCGCGCCGATGGCGTGATCGTGGCAACGCCCACCGGCTCAACGGCGTATTCCATGTCGGCGGGCGGCCCTGTGATCGATCCGCACCTCGACTGCTTGTGTGTGACCCCCATTTGCGCGCATTCCTTTACGGCGCGCCCTGTGCTGTTTCGTAACGATGCCACCATTGAGATCAAAAATACCTGTCAGCGCGAGAAGATGCTGTATCTCACCGTGGATGGCAGGATCAATTTTGAAATATACCGTGGCGACTGTGTAACGGTGACCAAATCACGCATGGAGGCAAACTTCATTCGTTTTAAAAAAAGCGGCTTTTACAACAGACTTAAGCATAAAATGAATATTTCCGAATAAGGAGAAGATGTCATGAAAAGCAACAGACAAAAGAAAATTTTAGAGATCGTTAACCGCTTTCACGTGGAAACACAGGATGACCTGATCGATCGCCTGATGACCGAGGGCTATTCCGTAACCCAGGCAACGATTTCCCGTGATATTCGCGAGCTGCAGCTGACCAAGGTGCTGACCAGTCACGGTACTTACCGTTACATCGCACCCAAGCGTGAGGATATGGTATCCGGCTTGAAGTTTAATGCGGCACTGGTTGATTCCATTATCAGCGTGGAATATGCCATGAATATGATCGTTATTAAAACCTACCCGGGTCTTGCTCAGGCGGTGGCTGCAGGCGTGGATAACCTGCGCATTGCCGAGGTGCTTGGCTGCGTGGCAGGTGACGATACTATTATGGTAGTCACCAAAAACGAGAGCTCCGCAAAAAGCATCAGCGAGCGCATTCACGTGATGATGAAGGCCGGATAAGTCATGCTGCAATCTCTCCATATTGAAAATATGGCGATCATCTCCTCGCTCGACGTGGATTTCGAAGCGGGGCTTTCGGCAATCACGGGTGAAACGGGTGCGGGCAAATCGGTGATGATAGATTCGCTGCTGTTTTTGCTTGGCGGTAAGCCCGCACGCGATATTTTGCGGCGCGGGGCGGAGCGCGGTACGGTTAGTGCGATTTTTACGGATGTGAGCGACGACTGCACCGCTTATCTTGCCGAAACGGGGCTTTTGACCGATGGCGAAGTGACTGAATTGCTTTTGCAGCGGACGCTGGATGCGAACGGCAAAACCGCGGCGCGCCTCAACGGCCGCATGATCCCGCAAACGATTTTGCGTGAGCTTACAAGGCATCTTGTCAGCGTGCACGGGCAAAACGACAATCAGCTGCTTTTGCAGCCGCAGGCGCAAAAGCGCATGCTGGATGGAGTTGCCGATTTCGGCACCGCACTCGAAGCATATCGGGCACTCTTTCAACAAAGAGCGGAGATACTCAAAAGACTTGCCGAAACCGAGCGCGACAGTGCCGAAAAAATGCGTCTTGCCGATATTTTGCACTTTCAGATCTCCGAGATCGATGCCGCACGCTTAAAGGTGGGCGAGGAGGAGGCGCTTTTGCAGCGTCGTACCAAGCTGCAGCACGCAGAAAAGATCGCCAAGCAAACTGCCTTTACCTATCATGTGCTCCATGGCAGCGAAAAGGCATCCGCTACCCTCATTCTTGAGCGCGCGGCGGCAGCCATGTCGCAAATTTCGGGTGTTGTGCCCGATGCCGCAGCGCTTGCCGATAAGCTGATGAGCATGCGCTATGAAATAGAGGATATTGCCAATACCGCGCGTGATTTCGGTGATGACGTGGAGGGTGACCCCACTGAAGCGTTGAACCGTGTGGAGGGGCGTCTTGATACCATCAGTAAGCTCCAACGCAAGTACGGCAAGGAGATCGCGGATATTTTGGCATTTCGTAAGAACGCCGCCGAAAAGCTTGCTTTGCTTGAGGGCTCGGAGGAGGAGTGCGCCAAGCTAACCGCCGAGAAAAAGGCACTTGAAGCCAAAATGCGTGTGCTGGCAGAGCAATGTCACGCGGCGCGCGTGGCGGCTGCCAAGGCATTGACCGAAAGCATTAGGGCGGAGCTGATCTTCCTTGATATGCCTGCGGTGCGGCTTGAGATCGCCGTTTCTGATACCGGTACGCTTGGTGCCGACGGTACCGACGAGGTGGAATTTTTGATCGCCACCAACAAGGGCGAGGCGATGATGCCCCTCTCGCGTGTTGCCTCGGGCGGCGAGCTTGCGCGTGTTACGCTTGCGCTACGCAGCGTGCTCAACGACCGTGACGGCGTTGGCACGGCGGTGTTTGATGAGGTTGATACGGGTATTTCGGGTAAGACCGCCCGTAAGATCGGCATTAAGCTTGCCGAGATCGGCAAAAAAACACAGGTTCTGTGCGTGACACACTCGGCACAGATCGCCTCGCTTGCCACCGCGCATTATAAGATCGCCAAGTCCGAGCTTGAGGGCAGAACCGTATCCACGGTCACACCGCTTGATCATGAGGGTCGCATTGCCGAGGTGGCGCGCATTCTCGGAGGGCTTTGTGTCACCGATACGCAGCGAAGGGCTGCCGACGAAATGATCGGAGAGGGGGAGGCGTACCGATGAAAACGAAAACCAACGCCATGCGTATGCTCGATGCGGCAAGGATCGCTTACCGCGTGCTTGAATACGAGGTGGATGAAGACAATCTCGCCGGCACGCACATTGCAGACGAGATCGGGCTTTCTTACGAAAAGGTGTTCAAAACGCTGGTGGCACGCGGAGATAAAACCGGTCCCGTGGTCTTTTGCATTCCCGCACACCTTGAGATCGATCTCAAAAAGGCGGCACGCGTAACGGGGAACAAGCGTATTGTAATGATACCTGTTAAAGAGCTTTTGGGGTTGACGGGTTACATTCGCGGCGGGTGCTCACCCATTGGTATGAAAAAGAGGTTTCCCACTTATATCAGCCATTATGCCGACGAGCAGCCCGAAATTACGGTAAGCTCGGGTGTACGCGGTGCACAGCTTTTGCTGAATACCGAGGCATTGATCGCCTTTGTTGGCGCAAAATGTGAGGATATCACGATTTAAGGCTTGACAAATAAAGCAGATACTATTAAAATAAAAGCATATTTAAATTTTTAGGAGCAGATCATGAACAACAGCGAAAAAACAATGGAAAAAATCGTAGCCCTTTGTAAGAACCGCGGGTTTATTTTCCCCGGATCCGAGATTTACGGCGGTCTTGCCAACTCTTGGGACTACGGCCCCCTTGGCGTAGAGTTTAAAAACAACGTAAAGCGCGCTTGGTGGAAAAAGTTTGTGCAGGAGAGCCGCTACAACGTAGGGCTTGACAGTGCCATTATCATGAATCCCGAGGCTTGGGTAGCATCGGGTCACGTGGGCGGATTTTCCGACCCGCTGATGGACTGCAAGGCGTGCAAGGCTCGTCACCGCGCAGATAAGCTGATTGAGGAATACGCCTTTGAAAACGGTCTTGACGATAACCCCGCAGGCTGGAGCTTTGAGCAAATGTCGGCGTATATCGAGGAGAAGGGCATTGTTTGCCCCACCTGCGGCAAGCAGGATTTTACGGCAATCAAGAAATTTAACTTGATGTTTAAGACCTTCATCGGTGTAACCGAGGATAATACCAATACCGTTTATCTTCGCCCTGAAACGGCGCAGGGTATTTTCGTGAATTTCCCTGCGATCCAGCGTTCTACACGCCGTAAGCTGCCCTTTGGCGTTTGCCAGATCGGTAAATCCTTCCGCAATGAGATCACCCCCGGCAACTTTGTCTTCCGCACGCGTGAGTTTGAGCAAATGGAGCTTGAATTCTTCTGCAAGCCCGGTACTGACCTTGAGTGGTTTGCTTATTGGAAGGATTACTGCAAGAAGTGGCTGCTTGATCTTGGCATGAGAGAGGAAAATCTCCGTTTGCGTGACCATGATCCCGAGGAGCTTGCCTTCTATTCGAAGGGCACCACCGACTTTGAGTTCCTGTTCCCGTTTGGTTGGGGTGAGCTGTGGGGCATTGCCGACCGCACCGATTACGACCTTTCGCAGCATGCAAAGCACAGCGGTAAGGATCTCACCTACTTTGACCCTGAAACGAACGAGCACTACGTGCCCTACGTGGTTGAGCCCTCTCTCGGTGCTGACCGCGTAGCACTTGCATTCCTTGTGGATGCGTACGACGAGGAGGTTATCGACGCAGAGAAGAACGATACCCGCGTGGTACTGCGCCTGCATCCCGCACTTGCCCCCTACAAGGTGGCTGTGCTGCCTCTTTCCAAGAAGCTTGCAGATAAGGCTCTTGAGGTGCGTGATGAGCTTGCAAAATATTTCCCTGTGGATTACGATGAGGCAGGGTCTATCGGCAAGCGTTACCGCCGCGAGGACGAGATCGGTACACCTCTTTGCGTTACCGTTGACTTTGAGACCGTTGGCGATGCCGAAAAGCCCGCAGACAACTGCGTGACCGTGCGCGACCGCGATACCATGGAGCAGGTACGTATTCCGATCTCGGAGCTGAAGGAGTATATCGAAAAGCGCATTGCGTTTTAAAAAATTTTAGAAAGGATATTGATATGATACGTATTCGTGTTGCTGAATTAAACGTGGAAATACACAATCAATATCCGTTTTCTGAAGGGTTTTGTCGCGAATTTGAGGCGGATTTTGAAACGTCCGATATAACGGTTGCCGTGACCCCAGAGGAGATCGAGCAGGAGCGCGCGCAGGATGCCTCGGGCGCGACAGACGGGTACCTCGAGTGCATTTGCGTATATCGGCAAATTGCGCTGCAGCTGCCGAAATTTGATGCCATGGTGTTTCATGCATCGGTCGTTGCGTGTGACGGCGAGGCGTATGCCTTTGCCGCACACAGCGGAACGGGAAAATCTACCCACACAGACCTTTGGCTGCGCGTTTTTGGCGCGCGTGCCGAGATCGTAAACGGTGACAAGCCGATCTTGCGGCGCATAGGGGGAAAATGGTATGCCTTCGGCACCCCTTGGCGCGGTAAGGAAAAGCTGGGTGGCAAAAGCTCGGCGCCCTTAAAAAGCATCTGCTTTTTAGAGCGTGGGCGGGAAAACGCCATCGCGCCGATTGATGATGCGGCAGCCGTTGCCCGCCTTTTTGGGCAGGTGCTGCTGCCAAGCGACCCCGTGATGGCAGAGATGCAGCTTGCCCTGCTTGATGATTTGATCACAAGCACGCCCACCTATCTTTTACATTGTAACATGATGCCCGAGGCAGCTATCGTTTCGCACGACGGCATGTGCCAAGGCTCTTCAAAGGAGAAACGTTGATGAAAAGAAACAATAGCTTTATCAAGCGCAAGATCGGCACACAGCACGTGATCGTTGCCGTGGGTGCTGCAACCAAGCAGTTTAACGGCATGATATCCGTCAACGGTACGGGCAGCTTTATTTGGGATCAGCTTGAAAACGACGTCACCATGGAGGAGCTTGTCGGTGCCATTACCGCCGCTTATGAGATCGATGCCGAAACTGCTACCAAGCATGCCGCTGAATTTATCAACACCTTGAAGGGAGTTGGTGCTGTTGCAGAGTAAGCAGTACAGCATGGCGGAGCTTTATCCGATTTTGCTTGAGGTGATTGAAAGCGGTGGGGAATTTCGTCTTTGGCCGCGCGGCACCAGTATGCTGCCGCTTTTGCGTGAGGGGCGAGATAGCGTAATGCTTGTGGCTCCCACAGACTGCAAAAAGCATGATATTTGTCTTTATCGCCGCCATGACGGCTCCTTTGTTTTACACCGACTGATGAAATTTACCAAGGATGGCGCGCCCGTTTTTTGCGGCGACAATCAAACCGCACTTGAATACGGTGTGCCGCGCGATCGGATCGTTGCGCGCGTCAGTGCCTACTATCGCGGTGAAAAAGCCGTTTCCGTGCGTTCGCTAAAATACCGCCTATACGTTTTCTTTCACTGCATCATGCCACTGCGCCGCCTGCGCTTTTTGCCACGCCGCGC
>JAZOLJ010000030.1:0-16874 GCA_045652845.1 Eubacteriales bacterium
TGCAAAAAGGCTTGAGGGGGAAGGGAAAAGCGTGGTGCTGGTGGCACGCGGCAATGCCTTTCTTGGCGGCTTTGCCATTGCAGATACGCTCCGCGCCGATAGCCCCACAGCCGTTACGGCACTGCGCTCACTTGGTGTTGATACCGTTATGCTGCCGGGCGATAACGAAAAAACCGCACAGAAAATTGCCGCCGAGGCAGGCATTTTCTCGTACCGTGCAGGGCTTTTTCCCGCAGATAAGGAAAAGCTCGTGCGCGAATATACCGCAAAAGCCCCCACGGCTATGGTTGGCGAAGGCATCAACGATGCCCCCGCCCTTGCACGTGCTGACGTAGGCATTGCCATAGGGGCGGGCACGGGCGTTGCCGTAGAATCCGCAGGCGTGGTGCTGGCGGGCAACTCCCTCATTGGTGCTGTTGCCGCCATCGAGCTTGGCCGCGCAACACGCCGCAATATTCGCCAAAACCTTTTTTGGGCACTTGCCTATAATACGCTGTGCATTCCGCTTGCCGCAGGTGTTTTTTATCCCGTTTGGGGGCTTTTGCTCACACCCATGATCGCTTCTGCCGCCATGAGCTGCTCCTCGATCTTCGTGGTGTGTAACGCCCTGCGCCTTGGCAGATTTGTGCCACACGTGTTAAATAATCAGAATAAATCAGCAAAGGAGAAGGATAAAATGCTGTTTCATAAAAAGGAAATGAAAACCACCGTTCTTCGAGTAGAGGGCATGATGTGTGGGCATTGCGCCGCACACGTGGAAAAGGCAATGATAGAGCTTGGTGCAAGATCCGCCAAGGTTGATCTTGCCGCCGCAACCGTTACCGTTGTGGCTCCCGCCAAAATTACCGAAGCCGATATGACCGCCGCCATCGTGGCAGCAGGCTATAAAGTGGTTTAATGGTATAGCAAAAGGCGGAAAAAGGGAGAAGGGGCTTTTGAAAAAGCCCCTTCTCCCTTTCTGCTTTTGCCACAGGCAAAAGCATTCATACCCTCAACCCAAAATCCTTGTAAAAACAAAACAGTACATACAAACCGCCCAAAACGCTTCTTGCGTTTTGAGAGATCCCTCGGCTCGCCTTTCTTGGCTCGCTCAGGATGACAGAATAAGATGGCGTTTTTTGTGCGTAATTTTTAACGCATCGCGGATGTGGGAGGCGAAACGCCGCGACCGAGCGAAGCGAGCGTCGACGCGCTCGCCGCAGGCGAGGGCAACGACCCCTACGGTGAGGGGGTGTGCATACACGGTGCGCGATGTTTGTACAAACATCGTAGGGGCGACCATCGGTCGCCCGCGGGCGTTCACTGAACGCCCCTACGGTGAGGGGGTGTGCATGCACGGTGCGCGAGGCGCATTGTTTGCACCTAACCCCATTGTTTGAAGGTTTTGGGAGTAGGAAAAGGTATGTGTTCGCCGAGGGCGAACACAGGAAAAGGGAGAGGACTTTTGCAAAAGTCCTCTCCCTTTTCTTCATATTTTCTCTTGGTTATTCCTCATCCATCACAGCGATGCTGAGGTCGGCGAGTGCCTTGGGGTCTGCGGGTGCGGGGCAGCCCGACATCAGCTCGCTTGCGTTTTGCACCTTGGGGAAGGCAATAACGTCACGCAGGGAATCGGCACCTGCCATAACCATGGCAAGGCGATCAAGACCCATACCCGAGCCGCCGTGGGGCGGTGCGCCGTACTTGTAGGCATCCACCAGAAACCCGAATTTCTTTTCAATATCGGCTTTGGTAAGCCCCAGCGCATGAAACATTTTTTCCTGCAGCTGCCAGTCGGTAATGCGGATCGAGCCCGAAAGCAGCTCGGTGCCGTTCAGTACCATATCGTAAGCCTTGGCGCGGACTCTGCCGGGGTCGCTTTCAAGGTATGCAAGGCATTCCTCCATCGGCATGGTGAAGGGGTGGTGCATGGCATCCCACGCACCCGTTTCCTCATTCCACTCAAAGAAGGGGAACTCGGTGATCCACAGGAAGTTATACTGCCCTGTGGGGATGAGATCAAGCTTTTTGCCAAGCAGGTTGCGCAGCGCACCGAGGGTAGGCAGCACCACGCGGTTTTTATCGGCAACGATGAGGGCAACGTCGCCCTTTTCAAGCGCAAGAGCTGCGATAATTGCCCTTTGCTCCTGCTCGGTGAGGAACTTGGCAAAGGAGATGCCCGGGGCATCCTCCACCCAGCGGATATAGGCAAGACCCTTTGCGCCAATGCCCTTGGCGTGCTCGGTCAGCTTGTCGATCTCCTTGCGGGACAGGGTCGTGGCGGCGTTCTTTGCCACGATCGCGCGCACGCTGCCGCCGTTTGCCACGGCGTCGCTAAATACGGCAAAGCCGCAATTCTTTACGATATCGGAAATGTTTTCAATCTCCATGCCAAAGCGGGTGTCGGGCTTGTCGCTGCCGTAACGCTCCATTGCCTCGGCGTAGGTCATGCGCTGCATGGGGGTCTTCAGCTCAATGCCCATCAGCTCGCGGAAGGCACGCACGATAAAGCCCTCGTTCATTTCCATAATATCCTCTTGCGTGGCAAAGGACATTTCAAGGTCGATCTGGGTAAACTCGGGCTGGCGGTCGGCGCGCAGGTCCTCGTCGCGGAAGCAGCGCGCCAATTGGATGTAGCGGTCAAAGCCCGAAAGCATCAACAGCTGCTTGTAGATCTGGGGGGATT
The DNA here is from genome assembly GCA_045652845.1 of Eubacteriales bacterium. Classification (GTDB taxonomy): domain Bacteria; phylum Bacillota; class Clostridia; order Oscillospirales; family CAG-272; genus Firm-07. The sequence continues at coordinate 2,666 of JAZOLJ010000030.1, forward strand.
GGGGAAGGGCGTAAAAGCTGCCCTTGTGCACGCGGGAGGGAACGAGATAGTCACGCGCACCCTCGGGCGTTGCCTTGATCATCATGGGTGTTTCGATCTCCATGAAGCCGTTTTCGTAGTAATACTCGCGTGCCACTCGCGCCAGCTCGTGGCGCATGCGGATGTTTTTCTGCAGCTCGGGGCGGCGCAGATCAAGATAGCGGTATTTGAGTGCCGTTTCGTCCTTTACCCTTTTGCTGTCGGAAACCTCAAAGGGCGGGGTCTGTGCGGCGGAAAGGATCTTCATATCGGTCACGTACACCTCTACCTTGCCCGTGGGCAGGTTGGGGTTTACCGCACTCTCGCCGCGCGCGCGCACCGTGCCGTGCACGGCGATCACGTACTCTGCGCGGCAGGCAAAGGCTTTTTCAAAGACCTCACTTTTGGTGGTGTCGTCAAAGGCAAGCTGCAAAAGACCCGTGCGGTCACGCAGGTCAATAAAAATGAGCGCGCCAAGATCTCTTTGACGCTGCACCCAGCCCATAACCGATACCGTTTTGCCGATATCCGCCTCGGTGAGTGTGCCGCAATAGTGTGTTCTCTTATCCTGTTTTGTTAAAAATTCAGCCATTTTACCTTCTCCTTTTTAGGCTTTAAAGCGAGTTTACTCAATCACAGCACCGTCGGCGGTGAACAGAGGTAATTTTTCAAGATAGATGATGTCGTCGCGCTCCTGGGCGTCGCCCTCGGCAAGCACGGTCATTTTGCCGCACACAATGCCGCCCGCCTCGCGCACCAGCTCCTCTATGGCGTGGAGCGACGCACCCGTGGAGATCACGTCGTCAACGATCAGGATGCGCTTGCCTCGCATCAGCTCGGCATCGGCGGTATCAAGATAGAGCTTTTGGTCGACGGCGGTGGTGATAGAACGCACGGCAACCTCCATTACGCCCGTCATGTAAAGCTTGGGGGCTTTGCGTGCCAGCATATATTTTTGGTTGCCCGCAAGGCGCGCCATCTCGTGCACCAGCGGAATACCCTTTGCCTCGGCGGTGATGAGATAATCGTAGTCGGGTGCGCGGTCAAGCAGTGCCTTAGCGCACGCGGTGGTCAGCTCGGGGTCGCCGAACATGACGAACGCGCCGATCGAGAGGGTGTCGTTTAAGGGGCAAAGCGGCAGCTCGCGCTCAAGCCCCGCAATGGTCATTTTATAGGCTTTCATACGATCTCCTTCATACATTTTATTATACACGGGTTTGGTAAAAAGTCAACTCAAAGTGCGCAGATCAGCTTTTCAAGCGGCGCATAGTCACCGTAGGAGCTTTTTAAAGCCCGGTCGGTTTCGGCTGCAAGGGCGATCACGTGCGAAAGGCGTTGCGGGCTTGTACGTATTGCCGCCTTGGCAAGCAGCCCCGCCTTGTATTCGTGCATTTTCAGTATAGCCGCCGCTTCCTTAATGCTTCTGCCTGCATCAAGCAGCACGCGCATGCTTTGCATATTTGAAAAAATACCCGAGATCTCGCCAAGAATGACGGTTGGCTCCACGCGCTCAAATTTCATCACGGCAAGAGCCTCAAGTGCCGCCCGTCCGTCGCCCGCGAGGATGGCGTTTGAAAGGGCAAAGGCATCGGGGAGCGCGGCGGGCACACAAACCCTTCGTATATCCGCCGTGGTAACGGCATTTTCGCCGTTTTCCTTCACGTAGGCGGCAAGCTTTTGTATCTCGTTTGCAAGCACAAGCATGGCCTTGCCCGCATAGTCGATCAGCTCGCTACAAACGGCGGGGTCTGCCGCCACGCCGTAATGGGCAAAGTGCTTGCCAACCCAGCGTGCAAGGCGAGCTCCCGTGGGCGCATCAAACTGCACGGGCGTTGCAACCTCACGCAAGCGCTTTAGCATGGGAGAGGGGCGCTTCGGGAGATACCCTGCGTCAAAAAGCTCCGCTGCGGTTTGAATGATGATGCAGTTATAATCGTATTCCTCAAGCTCGCCGAGCACCATGGTCAAGGTATCGGCATCGCTTGCCTTCATGGCGGTAAAATCAAAGCCGCGCAGTAAAATAAGGCGTGCATCGGTCATCATGGGCGGCGGTGACATGGCATCGAGGAGCTTGTCGGGGGTGTAGTCGGTGGCATCTATGGTAATATCGTTAAAAAACGCCATGGCAGGGTCGGGGCATAGCACCTCGCGCACGCCGCGCACGGCAGCGGCCTTGAGGTAATCCTCCTCGCCGAAAAAGAGGAACGCGCGCCCTGAAAGGAACGCCGGCTCGCAGCGAAACGCATCTTCCTTTATGATATCGAACACGGCAAGCCCCTCCCTTCTGACAATACTATCTTATTATACTATTATTTTATACTTTTTGTCAATCGTGTGCCGAGCTTTACTGCCAAAAAAATCAAAAAAGTTAAAAAAAGTACTTGCGCGCGAGGCATGCGCGGTGTTATAATAAAGCATATTAAAAAAGCAACCGCACAAGGAGGATAAAAGAATGGCATTTGATCCCAACAAAAGACCTGAGGATATGGCGCGTATTATAACCAAGGAGCAGGCTGACCGCTTTATTGACGAGCAGGTGGCTGCGGTTCGTGCACAGGTTGGCAACAAAAGGGTGCTGCTGGCACTTTCGGGCGGCGTAGATTCCTCCGTTGTTGCGGCACTGCTCATCAAGGCGATCGGCCGTCAGCTCGTTTGCGTGCACGTGAATCACGGCCTGATGCGCAAGGGCGAGAGTGAGCAGGTGGTTGAGGTGTTTGGCAAGGAGCTGGATGCAAACCTTGTTTATATTGATGCAACCGACCGCTTTCTTGATAAGCTGGCAGGCGTAGCCGACCCCGAGATGAAGCGCAAGATCATTGGGGGCGAGTTTATCGAGGTGTTCAACGAGGAGGCAAGAAAGCTTGAGGGCATCGAGTTCCTCGCGCAGGGCACCATTTACCCCGATATTCTTGAGTCTGACGGCGTAAAGGCACACCACAACGTAGGCGGCTTGCCCGAGGATATGAAATTTGAGCTGGTTGAGCCCGTAAAGCTTCTTTACAAGGATGAGGTGCGCGTGGTTGGCGAAGCGCTGGGCCTGCCGCACGCAATGGTTTACCGTCAGCCGTTCCCCGGCCCCGGGCTTGGCGTAAGATGCCTTGGAGCCATCACCCGCGATCGCCTTGCAGCACTCCGCGAGGCGGATGCCATCCTGCGTGAGGAGTTTGATAAAAACGGCCTTGCAGGCAAGGTGTGGCAGTATTTTATCTCCGTGCCCGATTTCAAGAGCGTTGGCGTGCGTGACGGCAAGCGTTACGAGGGCTGGCCCGCGATCATTCGCGCCGTCAATACCACCGATGCTATGACCGCCACCATTGAGGAGATCCCCTATGCGCTGCTCCACCACATCACCCACCGCATCACCCATGAGGTAGAGGGCATTAACCGCGTTGTGTTCGATCTCACGCCCAAGCCCATCGGAACCATTGAATGGGAATAACCCCCTTTGTTTTTGGGCATAACCCATTAACCACAAAAGGCAAAATTGAATAATCAAATCAGACCTTGAAGGAATTTTCCTTTGAGGTCTTTTTTTACTCAAAAAGTGCCGTAAAACCTTGATTTTCGGGCAAAAGTGTGAATAAAATAATTGTTTTATCTTCATTCGATGAGGATAAAAAACTTTGCCCCACTGACGATAGAAAGGTTTGTCAAAGACATAGTATATTCCCAAAAGTATGTTTTTGGGATGATATTTCGCCCCGAAATGCTTGAATTCCATTTGCTTTTTGGGAAAATCCATCTCCCATTTTCGTTTTTGGGAAAATTACAAATGTTTTTGGGAAACTTTTGGGGATTATTTTAATCGCATAAAAAACAAAAAGGAAGGTGCAAAAATGAGAAACAAAAACTACAAAGGACGATGCGAAAAACGAAGTTTAAGCAAATGTCAAGGAGCATGCAGAACGTTTGATGCTATTCAATACGCCTATGCCGACATTCTTCAAAACAGCGAGAATATCAAAGAATTTCGGTGTAATATCCCTCTCGATGCTCTGACTATCGGAGAGTATATGACGGATTTTGTTTGCGTAAAATCTGACGGTGATATGATGGTTAGAGAGTGCGTATATCGCAAATTGCTTATGAAGCCTTTAACTATAAAATTGTTAGATGCTTCAAGGGAGTATTGGCAAAGACACGGTGTAACGGATTGGGGGATTGTTGTGGATGAAAAATAAACTGCTCAAATATGGTGATAGCATTATTAGAATTCTAAAAGCCACAGACAATAAATTTTTCATCGTAGATTGTATCAAAAAATCTATGCCAAGATGGATTGAGAAAGCGGATATATCCAATTACACAGACGGCGGAGGTGCGGGATGTGAGTATACCGTTTATATTACCGTGGATGCCCTTGACAGCCCAACCGGTAAGGCTATCACCTATGCCGTGTCGTATTCCAAGGGCGGAACCGCCGATGTTGGAGGCGCGTGGTATCAGCTCGGCGAGCTGTATGAGGGTACTGCCAACAGAGTTGATTATGACTCCTCAATGCCCGGTGTGCAAGGTGCTGTGGACGTTTACAGCTGGATCGCTACACCAAAAAGGTACGAGGTGGCCGACGGATTGACTTATCTTGTAGGGCAGGAGCAGGGAGATCAGTACGATAAGCTGAAAACACTTGAGCAGATCATGTCAACCAATGACCAGGATATATTTAATGATATAGACAATACCAGAGTCCTGAAAAAGGCTTATGATCTTGTGCATAATTCCGCAAACTACTCTAAACCGGGATATGCCGGCTTGAGAGAGGCGTTTTATGCTGCACAGCCCTTCTACAACATATTCAATAACGGTCAAGAGGTAAAGGTCAACCGTAAGGGAACCAGAGCAGAGATAATTCCGTATATCGAGGCGATACAGAAGGCGATGGATTATTTCAACGAGGTCAACTGATAACGTGAGTGTTATTGAAACCGTTTTTTGCACGCTCCAAACGCAATGGAAAAAAGATATTAAACAAGACCGACACTGTAAGTGTCGGTCTTGTTTTATAGCATGCGTGCAATGCTTTTGTGGCGCAGCTCTTGCGCCGCCCGTTATTTTATAGTATAATATTTAAAAATCCGCCAAAGGAGAGCACATGAAGCACCGTATGAAATTGCAGGCAGCACCGTTTGCGCTGATCGCCGCGGGGGCAAAGACCGTGGAGCTGCGTCTTTATGACGAAAAGCGCAAAAAAATTGCCGTGGGAGATGAAATTGAATTTACCAACGCCGAAACCGAGGCGCGCCTTTGCTGCACCGTGGTGGCACTACATAAATTCCCCGCGTTTGCCGCGCTTTGCGAGGTGCTTTCTCCGCTGAAGTGCGGTATTGCCTCGCCTGCCGAAATGGATCGGTATTACACCAAGGAGGAGCAACGCGCCTTTGGCGTGGTGGGCATCGAGATCAGACTGGCTCCTTAATGTGGGGGTTGAAAATTTTCAAAACCGATTGCATTTCCCCTAAAAAATGGTATAATAAAGATAGCTTAAATAAAAATTGGGAGGAACCGATATGACGAAATTTTATATTTGCGAGCATTGCGGCAATCTTGTAAACGCAGTGCACGATTGCGGCGTGCCGATGATGTGCTGCGGCAAGAAAATGGCGGAGCTCCGCCCCGGCACGGTTGATGCAAGCCGCGAAAAGCATCTGCCCGTGATCACGATCGAGGGGAACGTGGTGCGTGCTTGCGTTGGCGAGGTAGAGCACCCGATGCAAGCCGAGCACAGCATTTTGTGGATCTGCCTTGAAACCGACAAGGGCGTTTACCGCAAGCACCTTGCCCCCGGCGCAGTGCCTGCCGCAGCGTTTACGCTGATGAACGAAACGGCGGTTGCAGCATACGCTTACTGCAATCTGCACGGGCTTTGGATGGCAGAGGTTGCAGCCGAGTCGGCTTGCGAGGTTGAGGCAGCACCCCCCACCACGGGTGAGAATTACACGGTATGCAGGTGCAACCGCGTAAGCTACTTTGACGTTGTAAACGCGCTGGAGGCAGGCGAGCAGCTTGGCGACGTGCTGAAGGCATTTGAGCACATTAAGGAAAGCACCCATTGCTCCACGGGCTGCGGCGCATGCCACGATAAGGTGATGGCAATTATCTCCGAAAAAATGATGGGCTAAATTTGATTTTTGAAGCAAGGAGGAGGGCGCCGTGCAATACACCTTGGATGAAAACGCCAAAATGCCTGTATATTTGCAGCTTTATCATCAGCTGCGTGCAGATATTGTGGCGGGAGTATATGTGTTTGGCGCAAAGCTGCCCTCCAAGCGTGTGCTTTCAGCCGAGCTTGGGATCAGCCTTGTTACGGTAGAGCACGCGCTATCGATTCTTGCCGACGAGGGCTACGTTGGTACACGCCAGCGCAGCGGCTGCTTCGTTACCTATCAGGTGGGTGACGGCTTTGTGGGCGCACCGTCGCCCGCCGATGTAAAAAAACGCCACGTGCCGCATGCTACGGGTGAGGAAAACACCATACCGTTCTCGGTTTTAGCGCGCACCATGCGCCGTGTGCTCGCAGACTATCAGACCGATATTTTAGAGCGATCTCCAAACGCAGGGTGCGCGGCACTGCGCCGCGCCATTGCCGCATATCTCGCGCGCAGCCGCGGCATTGCCGTTACTCCCGAGCAAATTGTGATCGGCTCGGGCGCGGAATACCTTTACGGGCTTTTGGTGCAAATGCTGGGGCGCGAGCGCACCTTTGCGGTTGAGGACCCCTGCTACGAGCAGATCCGCGCGGTTTACCGCGCAAACGGGGCGAGCTTTGAGCCGCTTGCCATGGGAGACGAGGGCATTACCACCGCGGCACTTGAAAACAGCCGCGCCGACGTGCTGCACGTAACTCCCTATCACAGCTACCCCAGCGGCGTAACCGCTACCGCCTCCAAGCGGCGTGAGTACATCGCCTTTGCCGCCAAAAGAGGCGGGTTTGTGATAGAGGATGATTTTGATTCGGAATTTACCGTTTCCGCCAAAATGGAGGATACCCTTTTTGCGCAGGATACCGCGGGGCGCGTGATTTACATGAACAGCTTTACCAAAACCGTGGCGGCATCCCTGCGTGTGGGCTATATGGTGCTGCCGCAAACGCTTTTGCCGCTTTTTGATGCCCGTGTGGGCTTTTATTCCTGCACCGTGCCAACCTTTGAGCAGTACGTGCTTGCCGCCCTGCTCGACAGCGGCGACTTTGAACGCCATATCAACCGTTGCCGCCGCCAAATGCGCAGGGACAAGGGGATGTAAAAGCGAGGGAGAGGGACTTTTGCAAAAGTCCCCCCTCCCTCTTTTTTTGCCTGCGGCAAGCATTCACGACCACTCCCCAAAACCTCTGCAAAATGGGTTTTGGCGCAACCATCGCGCAGCGTGTATGCATTCTCTCGGTAGGGGGCAGCGCCCTCGATGCCCCGTATCCCCGACGCATCAAACACCACGCACCGTGTTTGCACCCTCTTTAAGGCTCCCTCCGGGAGGGGGCTCCCGCGAAGCGGGTGGAGGAGAGCGCGCTCGACTTTTTTATAGTGCACGTAACAAAGTGAGCTAAAAAGTGAGGGCTGCGCAGGCTCCTTCCGCCTCGTATGCACTCGGCACCTTCCTCTCGGAGGAAGGTAAGGTTGGTTCAACCAACGCGCACGGTATATCCATTTTTATAAAATCCCCCGCAACGTATCGCGTTTTTTCTTTTTTTAAAGCTTTCGGGGGAATGAATTTTTGCGCGGAGCGCAAAAAGAAAGGGAGGGTGCCTTTTAAAAAGGCACCCTCCCTTTTCTATTGTCGTATCCGTTGTTGTTACATTTCCCCCAAATTCAGCAGCTCAACGCCGTTTTTGAGTGCGTAGGAGCAGGTGTAGAGCGTACCGCCGCGGTTTTCGGTGAGATACGCAATAAGGAGATCGCTGCCATCCACCAGTGCGCGGTTGCGCGTGTGCATGCAGCCGTCTACGTAGCGCTCAAACAAAAAGCGCACGCTATCGGCACGGGAAATAATATCCTGCCACAGCATTTGCTCGCCTACAGGCCAGTTCTTTGCTTGATCGCGGCAGGGGAGTATGAGAGATAAGCGCACCGCGGGGTGCTTTTCGCGCAAATAGAGTACGCGGAGCGCGGCAAGCGTATCAAATCCCCGCGCGCCGCCCGTGCGAAATTCCACAAAGCCCCTTGCAGCCAGATCCTCAAGCGTTTGATCAAGGCGGGCGATCAGCGCGGCGCGCTTGCTTGGTGCGATGGTACGGTGCCCCGTAAAGCAGCAGATTTTCACGGCATAGCCCTCCTTTTTTAAGATACGTTTAGTATAGCACAAAACGGCGCGCTATGAAAGTGTTTTTGAAAATATTCCGAAAAAACAAAGCTTTCGCTCGCAATTTTCGCGCATTTCGCACCCCCCCTCGCGGGGGTGCTTCTTTTTTTGCGCTTTCCCTACAAAAAGCAATATCATTCGGCGGGGAAATGCGACCTTGTTTGCCGTCCTGCCGCGTTACAATAAAATAAAAAACGGAGGTTTCTTATGCAAAACAATAAAACAAGAGAAGCGCCGCGGCGCGAGGTGGTGGCACGGGGGGAGAGTGCTGCGGCAGAGCAGCTGCTTCGCCATCTCCTATTCGCCGCCGTGGGCGCGCTGCTTTCGGGCGCGGAGCTGATATTTGGCGTGCATCCGTTCGGCATTGCGCTTGCCGCCGTGGCGGGCGAATATTTTGCCGCCACGGCACTTGGCGTGGCGATGTATTCGTTGCTGACAAAAAATTACCTCTCACTGATTCTGCTTGGTGCCTTATTGCTTTTGCGTGTGGGCGTGTTTTTGATCACCGAAAAAAAGCTGACGCTTGATCGCCTTTTTCACGAGCGACCGCTTTACCGTATTACGGCTGCCGCCGTTACGGTTTTTGGCGGCGGACTTTACTGCGTCATTTTGGGCGGCTTTCGCTTTTACGATCTGTTTGCCATGCTGCTGGCGGTTGCCGCCGCGCCCCTTGCCGCCTTGCTATATCTTGGGCTGTTTGAGCGTGAGCGCGGCATGGTGCCCTATCATTTTGAGCTTGGGGCAGCGGCACTTATCCTCACCGCTATTTTTGCCATGCGTGAGGTGAGCCTGTTTGGCATCTATCCTGCAGCCTCTGCGGCTGCGGGCATTGCCTTTTTGCTGGTATCGCACCGCGGTATTTTGTGGGGCACGGTTGGCGGTGCTATGGCAGGGCTTTGCTTTGATTGGCGGCTTGCCCCTGCGTTTTTGCTTTGTGGCCTTTGTTTTGGCTTGCTTGAAAAAAGCAGCAGAGGTGGCGGCGTGCTGGCGGGCGGCGCCGCTGCCTCGGCGTATTCCTTTTTGCTGCACCAAACGGCGGGGATCGCCTCGCTGCTTCCCTCGCTTTTGGTGGCAGGCGCGCTCTTTCTCGCATTTGACAGTGCGGGGCTGGTGGAGGGCGCGCCGATCCGGCATCTCATGCTCTCGCGCCGCCGCGCGGCGGCACAGTCAGCCCGTGCGGAGGCGGGGGCGGTCAGCGCACAGCAGCTGACCGAAATGTCAAACGCACTGCTTGATCTCTCGGGCACGTTTTATGAGATCAGCAGCCGCATGCGCCGTCCTGCGCCTGCCGCCCTGCGGCGGCTTTGTGATAAGGCGTTTGATAGCGTTTGCCCCGGCTGCCGCAATCGGGAGATCTGTTGGGGGAGTGCTTATGAGCAAACGCTTGCCACGGTTGAGGGCATCTGCGCGCGATTGCACGCGCACGGTATGGTCAATCGTGGGCACGTACAGGGCGAGCTCCCCGCACGCTGCAGCGAGCTTTCGCGCATTCTTTTGGTTATCAACAACGGCGCGGCGGCACTTGCCGAGGAGGCGTTGCACGGCGATAGGACCTCGGTGGTGGCAATGGATTACGCTGCAATGGGGCGCGTGATCAGTGAAACCGTGACGAGGGCAGACGAGGATTTTGTATGCGATACGGGCGCGGGCGAGCGCATTTTTGCGCGGCTTTTGCGCCTTGGCTACGGGCTTGAATCGGTGGCGGTGTGCGGCAGATCGCGGCGGCGTGTGATCCTGCGCGGTGTGCGCTACACGGGTAGGAGCATCCGCGTGCGCGAGCTGCGGCGCGTAATCGAAAAGCATTGTCATTTTACACTTGGCGTGCCCGAGATCAAGGAGCACGACGGGCTATCGGACATTGTTTTTTTCGAGCATCAAAAATTACAGAGCACGTCAGTCAAGCTCACGCGCCCCAAGGGGCGCGGCGAGGGCAAGCACTGCGGCGACAGTGTTGCGGCGTTTTCGGGCGAGCGCGGCTTTGATTATGCCTTTATTTGTGACGGCATGGGCAGTGGCAACAGTGCGGCGCTGACCTCGGCGCTTGCCTCGGTTTTTTTAACAAGGCTGCTGCAGGCGGGCAGTCATGCCGACAGTGCCCTGCGTATGTTAAACGGCTTTCTTGCGGCGCGCAGTCGGCGCGAGAGTGAAAACAGCACTACGGTAGATCTGCTTCGTGTGGATCTTGTAAAGGGCGAGGCGGCACTCTTTAAGTGTGGCGCGGCACCTACCTACCTCTTGCGGCGCGGGGAGCTGACACGCTTTTTCTCGCGCACCGCGCCCGTTGGCATTTTAGAGGCACTGGATGCCGAGCGCATTACCTTTGCCGTGGAGGCGGGTGACGTGTTGGTGCAGGTGAGTGACGGTATAACGGGTGGTGAGGAGGATTGCCCTTGGCTTGCCGAAATGATACAAACAAAGTATGATGGCGACAGCGAAGCGTTTGCGCGCATGGTGCTCAACCGCGCCACCAAGGAGGGCAATGACGATCTTTCCGTTATTGTAACCGAAATAACACAAGCGCCCCTGCCGTGGGAGGAAGCCCCTCGCGCCAGTGCTTAAATCGTGAGAGGGGAACGAAAAGAAAAAGGGAGAGGACTTTTGTAAAAGTCCTCTCCCTTTTCCCCGTATTCTCTTATTCCAATCTCATATCGCCCTCCTTGATCCAGCCGAGGCGGCGAAGGAGGAGGGAGAAGAAAAGGGATAGAAGTGCGGGCAGCAGGAAGCAGATAAGCACGAGGCCGATCCAATCGAGTGCGCCGACGGCGGTGGGGTATGCGGGGTCATACCAACCGAGAATGATACCGATAGGGCCAAGCAGACCGCAGGTGCCCATACCCGAATTGATGGCAGCGCCGTACATTTGCATTTTAAACACGCACGTAGCAAGCGGGCCCGTGATGGCAGAAGCAAGCGTTGGCGGGATCCAGATACGGGGATTGCGGATGATATTGGGCATTTGGAGCATGCTGGTGCCAAGCCCTTGCGACACAAAACCGCCCCAGCCGTTTTCCTTAAAGCTGATGACAGCAAAGCCAACCATTTGGGCACAGCAGCCTGCACCGGCAGCGCCGCCTGCGAGGGCAACACCGTGAATTTGATCGGGGGTCATGGTGCCACCGGCGATCGCCGCCACGCCCGAAAGCCCGATGGCGGCACAAATGGCGGCAGAGCTGATGGGCAGGGTCAGTGCCACGCCAACGACCACCGAAATGATCACGCCCATCAAAAAGGGCTGCAAAAAGGTTGCCCAGCCGATAAACTTACCCACAAAGCCGACGAGCGTGCCGATATGGGGGGCAATGAGAATGGAAAGCACGCCACCCACAAGGACCGTAACAAAGGGGGTAACGAGAATATCCACCTTTGTTTCCTTTGAAACCGCCTTGCCGCATTCCACCGCCACCACGGCGATCAGCAGCACGGCAAGCGGGCCGCCCGCGCCGCCTTGACTGTTTGCGGCAAGACCGACGAGGGCGGCGGAATACATCACAAGGGGCGGAGCCTTAAGGGCAAAGGCGATGGCAACCGCCATAGCGGGGCCTGCCGCCTGTGCGCCGTAACCGCCGATGGTTTTAAAGAAGGAAAGCCCGGGAATGAGGCCGAGGGCGTTAAAGATGGTGGCAATGAGCAGCGAGCCGAAAAGGCCGAGTGCCATTGCGCCGAGTGCATCAATACCGTATCTTTTTGCCGAGAACACGATATCCTTTCGCGCAAGAAAGCGCAAAAACGCATTTTTTTCCTGTTTACTTGTGGTTTGCTGATCGTTATTCATGAACGGTTTCCTTTCTTTTTATAAAAATCGGTATCGATCCGATCAAAAAGCGGTGAGGCAACAAACGCCGACGGCGCGCCTTGCCCGAGCTGACGCAGCACCGTGGTGTAGGCGTTGTTTGAAAAGATAAAATGCTCCACGAGTGGAATTTCAAGCAGCGACAGAGCCTCTTTTATGTGGTGTGTTGTTTTGATATCGTCGCCCGAGGGGGTAGCCAGACCGCCCGGGTGATTGTGTGCGAGAATTACGGCTGCCGCGTGCTTGGTATAGGCACGCTCGGCAATGCTTCTTACCGAAACCGCCACGCTTGTCACCGTGCCGTCACCAACGGGAAAGAGGTCAAGCGGGCGCATGGTGTTATCGAGCAGCAGGGCAAGAACAAGCTCCCTTGTGGCACCGATAAAGCGCGGGGCAAGAAAGCTTGCTACCTTTTCGGCGGTGTCAAGTGAGCCTGCGGCACTTTGCTGTGCCGAAAATTTTTGTGCGGCATAGCGGTGTGCAAGCTCCCCTACAAGCGAAAGAAGCACCGAGCTGCTCTCGCCGATCCCCCATACCGATTCAAGCCTTGCGGGGTCGGCATCAAGAATTCCCTCGATCGAGCCAAAGGCTTCGATCAAGGCGTGCGCGGTCTCGTTGGTATCACCGCGTGCGTTGGTGTGATAAAGCAGCATTTCAAGAAGCTCGTGATCGGCAAACGGGGCGGCGGTGGTTGCCTTTAGCCGTTGGCGCATGCGCGCACGGTGCCCCGCATGCGGAGATTGGTTTTGTGCCACGGACGCTCTCCTTTCCAAAAGAAGAAATATTTGTTTTAGTATAGCATAAAATCCTTCAAAAATCTACACAATATCGCATAAAAATAAGGCGAAGGCGGAATTTTTCGCCAAAAAGGCATAAAAAGCCCCTGCATGCGGGGCATGCAGGGGCAGGCTTATTTATCTGGGTTTAAATTCAAGGTTCAACTCAACGTATACCTTCCATTCGTTGTCAAAGCCTTGGTAGCCCTCGCGCACGTCGTCGATCACGTCAAGCACCGCGCTTTTTACGTTTTCTACAACCTGCTTTAAGCAATAATCGCCGTCATCCTTGATGCGCTGTACGGTGTATTCGCAATCGGGCTCATCAAAATAGTAGGTAACCTTGCCGCGCATGGTGACCTTTCCCCAAAAAACAAGGCGGGAAAGGTAGCCGTTCCATTCAAGGCGACCAAGCGAGGCGCTTGGCAAAAATTTAAAGCTTGACCCACCGTAGATGACCTGACGGTCGATCGCCTTTTCGAGGGCGTTGGTGAAAACCCCGGTGTCCTTTTTGCGCGGGTCGGTCGGCTGGTTCGATGCTGTATTTGTGTAGGAGGGACGGGAGGCGGTGGGGCGAGATGCAGCGGGGCGAGAGGGGGTGCTTGACGCGGGGCGAGAGGAGGGGGTGTAACCCACCTTGCCGCCGCGCTCGTACTGCAAAAAGTAGATGGTGATATAATCAAACAGACCGTCGATCTTGATATCGGGCTCGTTGCGGGGGCAAACGTCGATATCGGCAAAAATGGCGATCAGTGCCATCACGTCGGTGATGATCTGGAGGGGCAGGCGCAGGGGAGAGAAGATAAAATCGAGAATGTAGAAGGAAAAGGAGTGGCCGCGCCCGTAGCGCACAAGGCATACGAGCTTGTTTACGCCGACAAGTGCCGCCACGGCAAGGAGTGCGGGCATAAAGTCGGAGCCCGAAAAATCCCCTGCCTTGATGGTGAGGATGATCGAAATGATACCCGCACCCAAAAAGGTTTGAACTGCCGCAAGGGGGGTTAAAACAAACACGGAGAGCAAAAAGGTAAGCATGATGACCTCCAAAGTATAAGTGTAAGCTTATTGTAGCACCATGCGGGGAGATTGTCAAGCCCAAGTCACACGTAAAAAGCCGCTTTCCATGCCATTCTGACAAAGAAAGCGGCTTTCTTTTTTGTTTTTTTTGCGTGCTTTATTCGGCGCGCGAGGGCGCAGCCCCGTGGGTGCTGCCGAAATTTCTTGACTGATGCCTAAGAGCGATGACAACCATAATAAACTGCACGACGCCCGTCAGAGCCCAGGAGAGTGGGTAGGAGATATAGATCGACGCAAGGGTTTCAAAATGCTCAAA
>JAZOLJ010000031.1:0-5125 GCA_045652845.1 Eubacteriales bacterium
CAATTTTTAACAAACCCCCGAAATCCGGTGGCATTTCGGGGCTTTTCACGTTTTGCTGCGCGTTAACCGCGCACCGTGCCGTTACCCTGTACGATGTATTTTACGGTCGTGAGTGCCGCAGGACCCATCGGGCCTCTTGCGTGCATTTTTTGCGTGGAGATGCCGATCTCCGCACCAAAGCCGAACTCACCGCCATCGGTAAAGCGGGTGGAAGCGTTGCGGTAGACCGCCGCCGCATCCACAAGCGAGAGAAAGGTAGCAGCCGTGCTGTCATTTTCGGTAATGATCGCCTCACTGTGGGCAGTGCCCGTGCGGTTGATGTGCTCGATCGCCTCCTGTACCGAATCGACCACCAGCACCGACATCACGTAATCGTTATATTCGGTATAAAAATCCTCGTCGGTGGCAGGCGTGGCGTTTGGCAAAAACGGCATGGCATCGGGCGAGGCACGGAAGGCAAGCCCCCACTCTCTGGTCGCCTCAAAAAATGCAGGTAAAAATTCGGCAGCTACCGCGCGGTGGCAAAGCAGGCTTTCCGCCGCATTGCAAACAGAGGGGCGCTGGCACTTGGCGTTTACCGCCACCGCCAGTGCCTTTTCAAGATCGGCATCGGCATCCACGTAAATGTGACAATTCCCCGCGCCCGTTTCAATAACGGGCACCTTGGCGTGATCCACGCAGTTGCGAATCAGCCCCTTGCCGCCGCGCGGGATCAAAAGATCCACCAATCCGCGCATGGCAAGCAGTGCATCAGCACTCTCGCGCGTGGTATCGGTAACAAGACCAATGACATCAGGAGAGATGCCGCACACCGCGAGTGCGCCCTGCAGCACGGCAACGATGGCACGGTTGGTAGCAATTGCCTCCTTGCCGCCACGCAGCACCACGGCGTTACCCGATTTTACGGCAATGGCAGCTGCATCTGCAGTAACGTTTGGGCGCGCCTCAAAAATCATGGCAATCACGCCAAAGGGCACGCTTTTACGGGTGATCTGCAGCCCCGCGGGGCGTGACCACGTTTCGCTGCCCGATAGCGGATCGGGCAGGGCGATCAGCGCACGAACGCCCTCGGCAATGGCGGCAATGCGCGCCTCGGTCAGCCTTAAGCGGTCCAGCATCACAGCGGGCACACCGTTTTTTTCGGCGTTGGCAAGGTCAACCTCGTTTGCCCCCAAAACCGTTGCGGCGTTGGCGATAAGTGCGCTTGCCATTTCCCCTAACACGCGGCAACGCGCAGCGTGATCGGCAGTGGCAATATTGGGGGCTGCCGCGCGCACGCGCGTGCAAAGCGCCCTCACGCTTTCAAATACAGTACTCATTTTTCAATCTCTTTCTAAAATTTCTTCAATTTCCACCACGTACACGCGGTGATAATCCCCCGCGGCGTAGTTCTCCAAAAGCTCTGGCAGCATAAAGCCCTCCCTTTTTAGGGTATCGACGTAGAGCTTGCGACAGATCAGATTGAGGCGCGCCTGCGCAATAACGGGAACACCGTTTTTCATTACGGGTGAAAGCCCCGCCGCCGCAAATTTATCAATATCCTTGCCGCTTTTTGTGCCGCAAAGACGCAGGGCGGCGCGGTAGCCCTCGTCAAAAAAGGAAAGCGAAAAACGCTCTGCCTGCTCGGTAAAGCGGTAGGTATAGCGCTGCGGGCGCACAAAGCAAAACGCCACGGGGCGATTCCATAGCACACCCATACCGCCCCAAGAGGCAGTCATGGTATTAAGGGCATCCTCGCCCTTTTCGTTTTTACCTGCGGCGGTGATCAGCATCCAATCCTTGCCGATACGGTCAAACACGCCGTCAAGCTCGGCGGCGGTCAGCTTGTGAAAATTTTGCATAGCACAGCTCCTTTGCTTGGTATTTACAGTATATCATATTCAGAAAGCCTTTGCAAGCACTTGACAGAAGCAAAAAAAAGTTTAAAATAAATGAGGGGCCATCTCAAATCAAAGCTTGAGATAACCCCTACCTTGGCTTTATTCAGCGGCGTCGGGCGCGGTACTTTCTTCACCCTCGTCATCGGTGCAGCTCTGCGACTCGGCGGCAATCGTTTCGTCAACCTCGTCAAAGTCAAGGCAATCCTCCACCTCCTCGGGATCGTCGTAAACGGTGCAGAAGGTAATCAAATTGCGCAGCAAACGATACAGCACAAAGGCAATGGCAGAGGCTGCCGTAATGACAGACAGCGTAATGGCAATAATTTTGCCGTAATTGGTTTTTCCCTCCATAACAAACCCTCCTTTGTTGGTGTTTTCTTCTATATTGTATCATAGAGCGCACCAAAATACAAGTAAAATTTCAAAATTGAAAGGTTAATTCATATGAAGCAGCAGGAAATTACGAAAATGCTTCGCCTTGCGGGCATAGAGAATGCCACGCTTGAAGCGCGCCTTTTGTGCGAGGCGTTTGAGGGCGAGGCACTGCAAAATGCCGTAAAGCGCCGTCTTGCCCATTATCCGTTACAGTATATTCTTGGCAGCTGGGCGTTTTATCGCGAGGTCTATGAGGTAAACGAGCACTGCTTGATCCCGCGCTCCGACACCGAGATCTTGGTAGAGGAAGCCATCAAAACACTGCCAAACGGGGCGCATTTTCTTGATCTTTGCACCGGCAGCGGGTGCGTGGCGATCTCCACGCTTGCCAATCGCCCAGATACCGCCGCCACGGCGATCGACCTCTTTCCCCAAACGCTGGAACTTACCGCGCGCAACGCCGCGCGCAACGGCATAGCCGAGCGCCTTGCGCTTTTGCAAGCCGACGTGCTGTGCGCACCGCCCCAAACGCTTGCCACGGGCAGCTTTGATGCCATTCTTTCAAACCCACCCTATATTAAAAACGACGTAGTGCCCACCCTGCAGCAAGAGGTTGGCTTTGAGCCGCAGGCAGCACTGCAGGGTGGCGTTGACGGGTTGGATTTTTATCGCGCGATCCTTAATAAATGGTGCTGCCTGTTAAAGCCGCAGGGAATGCTTTTGCTTGAGATCGGTTACGATCAAAAGGAGCAGATCACGGCACTTGCCACCGAGCACGGCTTTTGCTGTGCCGTAAAAAAGGATCTTGGCGGCAACGACCGCGTAGCGGTGCTGCGGCGATAATAGCCAAATAACAAAAAGCCCCCAACGGGGGCTTTTTTGTTATACTGTTTGATTAAACAAGTGTCTTGCGGAGCTCAGAGCAGAAATCAGCAAGGCTTGCCTTCATTCCCTCGATATGCTCTTCGGTTACAGTGGTCCAAGAAGTACCGTTTTGCGCAGCGGTTATCACATAGCCGTCCATGGATAGACCGCTCACGTTACCAAAATCAAATACGTCACCCAAGATACGACCCAGATCAAGCTCGATGGATCTACGTATGATCTCACACATATCAGCTTCGCACTGCGTGGGAGAGGACTTCAGCTTCATGTTAAGCTCGAAGATAACGGGCGTGGTCTTGCGATAAGCCTCGCTTGCCCAACACTCGATCACGGCAGTGAGCATGGAAAGGGTGCCCTGCTCATCACCGCGGGTATCAAAATCGATAAATACAGAGTAGATCGAGAACTCGTTACCGATCACGGTGTAATAGTTTTTCTGGTCTTTATCAAACTTCGGGATAGGCAGAACGCCGTAGTCAATGTCGGAGGTCAGCAGGTAGTCCTCAGGCATACGCATGTAGTAAAGCATAAGGTACGACTTACCATTCAAAAAGGGCGTCGAGTAACCGCCGCTAGTGTCACCTCTCATAAGGGTGTCGTTAGTGCCGATCAGGTTGTGCAGCTTCTCTGCCAAACGCAGAGTTTTAGTGCTGGTCCAGTCATCGGAGACCTTCAAAATCGTACCGTCTGTAGTGCCTTCGATCATACGGAGGTTAGAGCCACCGTAGAAAGCGCATGCAGAGTAGCTGGCAGCGCACATGCCGAAGAAATCGTCAGCGGTCAAGCCGTCACTCTTGGTGTCCTTGTAAGAGTTTGTAGTAATCGCAAGCAGCTCGTCAAGCGTCCACTTGCCTGCATACACCTTCTCGTACAGCATGTTGGAGGCAGTGTCGCCGCCCTCGGGATTGGTCTTATCAGCAGCTGCCGCAGTCTTTACGTGAGGATTGCTTGCAAAGTATTTTTCAGCCTCGTCGCCAAAATCGTTGTTGAGCAGCTTCTTATTGAAGAAGAGGCAGTGCATCTGGTAGATCGTGTTGGTGGAAATATCACCGGATACGAAGTACAGGTTATCCTTAATGGCAAGGTTGCCGGAAAGGTTAGCGGGCCACCAGGGCTTGGTGGTATCAATGTAATTTTTCTCGGTGGCAGATATGTTCTGCAGCAGGCCGCGGGTCAGCATGGTTCCCTGCGCGCTCGAATACGAGCCGATCAGGTCAAAGTCGTGCGTGCCGCTATCCAATGCGCGCTGCACACGGGAAATGAAAGAGCCTATGTATCCCGCGTCACCGCGCTCAGAGGTCCAAACAAACTCAACGCCAAGACGGTCTTGAACAGCCTCGTTACGCTTGTAGATAGCGGAAAGAACGTCGTTATCAACCTCCTCGGTCTGCTGGAACTCGGGCTTTACCGTCCAGTCACCGTACCAGTACAGGAACGAAATAGGCTCGTCATCATAATCAAGCTCCTCGTCGGGCAGGTTGTCGTATTCACGCCAAACGCCCCATTCGTCCTCTGCCCATCTAACGCCCTGATCGTCAACTCTTACGTTGACAGCAGAGCTGCCTCTTTTTCTCTTGTCGTCCTTGTTACAAGCTGCAACAGCCAGCAAGCAGAACAGGCATGCCAAGAGAAGGCAAAGTACTCTTACAAAATTTTTCATTATTCTCTGCTCCCACCAACGTGGGAACTCCCTCCTTTTCGTTTTTTAGAATTTGGGTTAGTAGAGTTCCTGTAAATTATAACAAATATTTCATTCCTTGTCAAGCGTATTTCGGTAAAATTATCGGATTATTTTGTTCACTCATCCATCACATAAAAAGCTGTTTTTTGTCCTTTGTCACCCCCCAAAAAATAAAAACGTACATAATGATATTTACGCGCGCGAAAAAGCACGGGGGTACCCGCAGCACGGCGGGGTCCGCGGGGGGAAGAATATGGGAAAAAAAAAAAGAAGAGGGGAGGCCTCACACAACCCCTAACGCAAG
>JAZOLJ010000032.1:0-1834 GCA_045652845.1 Eubacteriales bacterium
CGTGGGGGTCTTATTGTCACGCCTTGTAAAACAAAGCACTCAAACCGTCATATCTTACTTGCGCCGCAGCACGTAAAGGTTTTATCACGTAGCCGAAACGGTAGCTATGCTTATCCTTATTCACCGCCTACGCTCGATACACGGTTTAAAAAATTCAATCAGCTGCATGGTCTGCCGCAGATCCGCTTTCACGACCTGCGCCACAGCTACGCCACCTTCATGCTCTACAAGGGTGTAAATCCGAAAATCGTGTCAAGTGTTCTAGGGCACAGCTCTGTCAAAGTCACGCTAGATCTTTATTCTCACCCTGACGTTTCGATGCAATCTGTTTGTATTGATGCCTTTGGCGGCAACCTCGGCACCCAATAACAAGCTTACCGTTCACAGGAACTACCTCAAGCCTACAAAACCTATTGAAAACCTATGGAAAAGCCGGCTCTATATACTTTACCACAGCCCCGAAGATCTGTGCGGATTGCCGCAGGCGCCATTATATCAGATTTTTAAAAGAAAAAGATTTTGAATGATTTATTGAAAAAGCCTATGATCACTGCGTTTACATAGGCGATTTTGAATGATTTGGGATCTAAAAGTTTGATAAAACACCGCCAATGAGGCGAACGAACGACGATCTTCGGAACTATGGAAAAGTACATATCACCTTTGACTTTACCACAAGCTTACAACAGGCTTCTTCGACCTTCACTATTCCCTGTTCACTCGGCGAGACAACCACGGTACACGGTTTTCTCGCACTCTTTCCAAGGGATTTACCTCTTTTTGACGACAAAAAAAGCAGGACTACTGCCCTGCTTCTTATGTGTGGCGGAGAGAGAGAGATTCGAACTCTCGGAAGGGTATTAGCCTTCACACGATTTCCAGTCGTGCGCCTTAGACCAACTCAGCCATCTCTCCGTGCGACCTATATATCATACCAAAGAAACGCGCGATTGTCAAGAGGGTTTTTGAAACTTTTTGACGTTTTTTTGCTGCTTTTGCTTTCGCATTTATTATATTATCTTTAATAAAGTAAAATTATATAAAACATTCTTGACATTGCGCGCGTTATATTTTATAATAAAGTGATTGTTTACCAAGGAGGACTGTTTCAAATGGTCAAATTAACCGAGAACGGCGTGTATTTGGTTGACGGCAAGCCTCCCGCCACCGCCCCCCTCTCCCCCGAGGAGGCGCGCAAAAACACCATTGCCTATTCTATTCTGCAAGCCCACAATCAATCGGGCGATGAAAATAAGCTGCAGCTCCGCTTTGATGCGATGCTTTCGCACGACATTACCTACGTCGGCATTATTCAAACGGCACGCGCCAGCGGCCTTACCGAGTTCCCCATGCCCTATGCCATGACAAACTGCCACAACTCGCTTTGCGCGGTGGGTGGTACCATCAACGAGGATGACCACGTATTTGGTCTTTCCGCGGCAAAGAAATACGGCGGCATTTACGTGCCCGCAAACCAAAGTGTTATTCACTCCTTTGCCCGCGAGGAAATGGCAAAATGCGGTGCGATGATCCTTGGCTCTGACAGCCACACCCGCTACGGTGCGCTTGGCACGATGGCGGTGGGTGAGGGCGGCCCCGAGCTTGTAAAGCAGCTGCTGAAAAACACCTACGATATCAACCGCCCCGAGGTGGTGCTGGTGTACCTGACGGGCAAGCCGAGAAAGGGCATTGGCCCGCACGACGTGGCAATTGCCCTTGTGGGCGCTACGTTTGAAAGTGGGTTTGTCAAGAACCGCGTGCTGGAGTTTGTGGGCCCCGGTGTTGCCGAGCTGCCCATCGACTTCCGCAACGGCATTGACGTGATGACAACCGA
>JAZOLJ010000033.1:0-2864 GCA_045652845.1 Eubacteriales bacterium
CAGACGGATGCAGGCGAACTTGTGTACGTCAAATTCGGCTTTGAGGAGCCCCGCCGTATCGCAGCACTGCCCGTTCGCGCCGGAAGCGAGCAAGACAAGGCGCACCGCAAAAGACGGATGCAGGCGAACCCTTGTCCGTCAAATTCGTCTTTGAGGAGCAACGCCGTATTGCGATGCTTATTGCGCGAAGCACCAAGGCTACCCGTTCGCACAAGAAGCAAGCAAGACAAGGCGCACCGCAAAAGACGGATGCAGGCGAACTTGTGTTCGTCAAATTCGGCTTTGAGGAGCAACGCCGTATTGCGACGCTTATTGCGCGAACCAAACAAAAATGAAAAACCCCCTAACAAAAGTTAGGGGGAAATTCAAAGACGAATTACTGTGCGTTCTTTCTTGCTTCGAAGCAAGCGCTGCAGTAAACAGGTCTGTCACTCTGGGGCTGGAAGGTTACCTTAGCCTCACCGCCGCACTCAGCGCAGGTGGTGATAAAGTACTCTCTTTGCGCTCTGCCGGCGTTCTTCTTGGCATCGCGGCATGCCTTGCAGCTCTTGGGCTTGTTGAGGAAGCCCTTTTCCTTGTAGAACTGCTGCTCGCCTGCGGTGAATACAAATTCATTACCGCATTCTTTGCATACAAGAGTCTCGTCCTCAAAGACTTCGTCGGTTGCGCCAACCATGGTGATTTCTTCGTTCATTGTTGTTACCTCGCTTTGTAAATTGAGAATGGTTTTTGCCCTTAGACGGATTTTGACCGACACCTTTGAGAAATTCAACGCTCTTGTTAAGCTACCGGGGCATATAGAATGCGTTACCGACCGCCGCCCAGTGCCTGGCGCAGCTTTTGGCGAATACGGTAAACGGCATTTTCAACGGAATGAGGATCTTTACCCAACTGATGCGCGATCTCACCCGAACGATACCCTGCGGTATAAAGGGTCCAAACGCGATGCTCGTAAGGAGAGAGCACGGCGCGAATGCGCTTAAGCAAAAGCGAAGCCGCCTCCTCCTCCATCACGCGTACGGCAGGATCCTCCACGTCGGTGCCCAGCTGCTCGGTTAAGGGCAGGTCGGCTGTGTGGCGGCGTAGCACGCGTAATTGAGAAACCAATGCATTGGAGATGCAGACCTTGGCGTAAAGCCCAAATTCTACCTCTCGCTGCGAAAGATCAAAGCCCATGGCAGCGCGGTAAAGGGCAAGCAGGGCTACCTGCCTGAGATCCTCCGTATCCTCGCGCCCAAGCCCTGCGGCGTAGCGCGCGACCTCTGCGCGAAGCAGGGGCTCGTAGCTCTCAAGCAGTGCACCGAATGCCTTTTGCTCACCTGCGCGGATCATCGCAATGAGCTCTTCGGTTGTTTGATGCTTCTTTTCAGTTTTCATGATACCTCGTTATGACAAAGAGCCGCCTTGCGCGCTCCAAATCATATTTACATTATAACACACTTTTATCTTTTGTCAATGGATTTTTAGAGATTTTTTCGATTTTTTTTAAAAAAATTTGCAAAAT
Organism: Eubacteriales bacterium; assembly: GCA_045652845.1. Classification (GTDB taxonomy): domain Bacteria; phylum Bacillota; class Clostridia; order Oscillospirales; family CAG-272; genus Firm-07. The sequence continues at coordinate 1,505 of JAZOLJ010000033.1, forward strand.
TTCGTTAAATTTGCCGAAATTTTCCTATATTCTTTCTGTTTTCGACGATTTCTTACCCTCGTTTCATTATAAAGACTTCGGGATAAAAGCTGCTGCTCTGTGCACCGATTTTAGTCAAACAGAAAGTTCATGTTGCCTGCAAGCAGGGCGTGCACGCCACGGTAGATCACCTCAGGGCGGTCACGAAAGTTTTCTGCCATGCGCTTTGCGCGGTCGGCACTATCCACCGTTAAAATATTGGAAAACAGCACCTGACCACGCTCAAGCAGCTGACTGTGTACCTCATATACGCCATCTGCGCGCCGTGCGGTGGTGCATTTTGCCTCAATGCCGCGCTTTTTGAAATCGAGATAGCGAAACGCCGCCGCAAGGCTTTTATCAAGAATGGAGGAAAGCACATCGCTTGAAAGGTTTTCCGCCACGCAAACGCCCTTCTCGGTGATCTCGTACAGCTTATCACCGTCAAGCTCGCCCGCCTCGCGAATGAGGTCGCCGTCAAGCATTTGACCAAACGCCTCGGCAAAGTCAAGATACATAATATAGTCAGTCTGCATCACGATATCGTTAAGGGTGACAAAATCAAGCGGGCGACCGAGATTTTGCATCAGATACAGCACAAAAATTTTTACGTTTTTCATTCCGCCGACTGCAGATGCCATGCTAATTTACTCCTGTTTGGAAATTTCTTTTATATTCTATCATATTTTTTTTATTTTTTCAACACTTTTATTTGCATTCCCGCGAAAACTGTGCTATAATAATACATTATAACTTGCTTCATGCGCGCCGTGGCGCGCGGAAAGGACATTCAAATGGTGTATGTTGCAATTCTCGGCTTTGGTGTGGTTGGCAGCGGTGCGGCAGAGGTACTGGCAAGCAACCAAGCCGTAATTGAAAAAAATCTTGGCGAGGTTGTTTCGGTCAAGCGCATTCTTGACCTGCGCGAATTCCCCGACAGCCCCTTCGGGCACCTTGTAACCCATGATTTTAACGATATATTAAACGACCCCGAGATCACCGTTGTTGCCGAAATGATGGGCGGCTCTCACCCCGCTTACGATTTTACAAAGGCGTGCCTTGAGGCAGGCAAGCACGTGGTGACCTCTAACAAGGAGGTTGTGGCACGCTTTGGTGCAGAGCTTTTGGAAACGGCAGCCAAAAACGGTGTTCGTTACCTGTTTGAGGCAAGCGTTGGCGGCGGCATTCCCGTGCTGCGCCCCATTGTGAACGACCTTGCTTCCAACCAGATCGAGCGCGTGGACGGCATTCTCAACGGCACCACCAACTATATTCTCACACGCATGATCGTGGCGGGTGCCACCTTTGAGGAGGCTCTGCGTGAGGCACAGGCAAAGGGCTA
>JAZOLJ010000034.1:0-10515 GCA_045652845.1 Eubacteriales bacterium
CAGGTTGCCCTTGAGGTTGGCAAGGTGTTTGAAACCGAAAAGAATATCATCAATTATGAAAATCTCGGCATCGGTCGCCTGATCTATCAGCTGCCCACCACGCTTTGCGAGATGTTCTTGCAGGAGGTATTCAAAAAGGAAAGCCTTGAGGCGCTTGACCGCGAAACGCTGATGACCATTCAAAGCTTCTTTGAAAACAATCTAAACGTTTCCGAAACCTCCCGTAAGCTTTTTGTGCACCGCAACACACTGGTGTACCGTCTTGAAAAGATCCGCAAGCTAACGGGTCTTGACCTGCGTGAGTTCGAGCACGCTATCACCTTTAAGGTAGCACTGATGGTCAAGAAATATCTTGACTCCAAGCCCGGTAAGTTTTAATACATAGTGAAAGTAAGCGGTGACCACCGCTTATTTTGCCTGTTTGACCCACTTGTTTTACTTCCCGAAAACGAAGAGAGGGAATAGATTGGAATTATTATTTTCTTTGTCGCCTGCGCCCCAAGCCGCACGGCGCGACGAGATGCTGCGGGCACTCAGCTCAACCGTGCCCGAGGCAATCGTAGAGATCAGCACTGACGGCAAAGCGCTGCGCGTGCTGCTGCCCCCGACCACTGACCGCTTTGCGGCGGCGGATGCCATCACCTTCCGCGTGCTCTCCTTTGGTATTGAAGCGCGTGAGATGCCAAGGTCTGCTTATACACCTCAAACGCCTATTACAAACGTGCCGCATCATCCGCAGAAAAAGCCGCGCACCGTGCGCCTTTGGGTGTTCGTTGCCTCGCTGATCGCGGTGGCACTTGCCTTTTCGGTGCTCGCGTTTTCGCTGGGCGCGGCATTCGGCGGTATTTTTGGCACGGGCAACACGCTTGGCAGTGACGGCACCGAGGATTATGCTGCCAAAATCGGCATAGTTGATACCATATTTTCTGAATATGCCTTGTATGATACCAACGGCGATCTGCTGCTTGACAGTATGCTGCGTGCATACGTGGAGGCAACGGGCGATAAATACGCCGCTTATTATACGGAGGAGGAATTTCTCGCGATCATGGCGGAAAATAACGGCGACCTTGTCGGCATCGGCGTTACCGTGGTAGAAAGCGTGGATCCCCCGGGCATTGCCATCGTTGGCGTTATGCCAAGCTCGCCTGCTGAGGCTGCGGGCGTTGTGCCGGGTGACCTGATCGTTTCGGTTGGCACGGGCGAGAATGCCGTGTCGGTTGCCGAGCAGGGCTTTGAGATGGCAACTGCCGCCCTGCGCGGTGAAAAGGATACGGTTGCCGAGTTTACCGTGCTGCGCGGCACGGAGCAGCTCACCTTTTCGATCACGCGTGCGGTGGTGGAAAGCGTTTCGGTTATGGGGCGCGTTAGCACCACTGACCCGACCGTTGGCATCATTCGTATTACACAGTTTATCACCAATACCCCCGTGCAATTTGAAGCGGAAATGGAAAAATTGCTCGCCGATGGCTGCACCTCGTTTGTGTTTGTCGTGCGCAATAACCCCGGCGGCGATCTGAAATCTATCGTTGGCGTGCTTTCTTACTTTTTAAACGAGGGCGAGCTTATCGTTAGTATCGTGTCGCGCGACGGCAGCACACAGAGCATGTATACCAAGGAGGCTCTTTACAAGGACACCTATGCCGATTGCAGCGTTGCCAAGGAGGATATTGGCAAATACCGCAATTATGGCAAGGCGGTGCTTGTAAACGGCAATACCGCGAGCGCAGCCGAGCTGTTTACCGCAGTGCTCTCGGATTACAGTCTTGCCAAGGTGGTGGGCACCACTACGTTTGGCAAGGGTGTGCTGCAAAATATTTTTGATCTTGCTAATTTCGGCTATGGCGGTGCCATTAAGCTGACTACGGGCTATTACAATCCGCCCTCGGGCGTGAATTACGACGGCGTTGGCATTGCGCCCCACGGCGGCGAAACACCGCTTGACGAAGCCGTAAAAAACAAAAATATCTACCTTTTGACCGAGGCACAGGATAATCAACTGCGTGCCGCGATCACGGCAGCGAAGCAATAAAATATATTTTTCATATAGAGGAGTACCATCATGGAAAACAAAAAGAAGATCACAATGACCCAAGAGGGCTATAACGAGCTGGTAAAGGAGCTGCAATGGCGCGAGGGCGAGGAGCGCGAGCGCATTAAAAATGATATTGTAACGGCACGCGGCTTCGGCGACCTTTCCGAGAACGCCGAGTATGATGCTGCGCGTAACGCACAGGCAGAGAACGAGGCACGTATTCTCAAGCTGAAGCACGATATTGAAAACGCAGAGGTGTATGATGCCTCCAAGGCGGTGCGCGGTGTCGTTGACATCGGCTCTGTGATCAAGGTATATGATGAGGATTATCAGGAGGAGTGCACGTGGCGCATCGTTGGCTCTAACGAGGCAGATATCGTCAGTGGCAAGATCTCCGATCAATCGCCCGTAGGCAAGGCACTGATCGGTCACCGTGCAGGTGACGTTGTGACGGGTGTGGTTGAGGCATCAGGCTATAACTTTACCTACCGCATTCTTGAGGTAGGCCGCGAGTAAAAAAAGGGGAACTGCAATGGCACAGGAAATGAAAAACGAAGCGGCAATTGCCGAGCAGGAAGTAAATTTAGGTGATATCCTCCGCGTGCGTCGCGAAAAGCTGGCGGCACTGCGCGAGGCGGGTGCTGACCCCTTTCAGATAACCAAATATCCGCAGGATGCTTATTCTGCCGATATCAAGGAGCGCTTTGCCAATCTTGAGGCAGAGGCAGAAACCGACGTGACGGTTTGCCTTGCGGGCCGTATGATGACCAAGCGCGTAATGGGTAAGGCAAGCTTTGCGCATCTGCGCGACAATAAGGGCGATATTCAGATCTACGTGCGCCGTGACGTGATCGGCGAGGAGGCTTATGCAGGCTTCAAGAAAATGGATATCGGCGATATTATCGGCGTAAAGGGCATTGTGTTCCGCACCAAGATGGGCGAGATCAGCGTGCGCTGCACCGAGCTGGTGCTGCTCTCAAAGAGCCTCTTGCCCCTGCCAGAGAAGTTCCACGGCTTAAAGGATCAGGAAATGCGCTACCGCCAGCGTTACGTGGATCTGATCGTCAATCCCGAGGTAAAGGATACATTTGTCAAGCGCAGTTTGATTTTGCGCGAGCTGCGAGCCTTTCTTGACAAAAAGGGCTTTCTTGAGGTAGATACGCCTATTCTTACCCCCTTTGAGATCGGTGCCAGTGCCCGTCCCTTTATGACGCACCACAACACGCTTGATATGGATATGGTGCTGCGTATTGAAACCGAGCTTTACTTAAAGCGACTGATCGTTGGCGGTATGGATCGTGTATACGAGGTAGGTCGCATCTTCCGTAACGAGGGCATGGATCCCAAGCACAATCCCGAATTTACCAGCATTGAGCTGTATCAGGCATATACCGACTATCATGCATTGATGGATTTGGTAGAGGAAATGATGCGCACGGTAGCCGAAAGGGTTTGCGGTAGCCTGGTGATCCCTTATTGCGGTCACGAGATCGATCTCGGTCACTGGGAGCGCATGACGATGCTGGAGGCTGTAAAGAAGTACAGCGGTGTAGATTTTAACGAGATCGCGAGCGATGAAGAGGCGATCGCCGTAGCAAAGAAGCACCACGTAGAACTGCCCGAGGTGCCTACCAAGGGTGCGATCCTCGCGGAGTTCTTTGATGCGTTTGTAGAGGAAAATCTGATCCAACCCACCTTTATTTATGATTATCCCGTTGAGATCAGCCCGCTTGCCAAGCGCAAGCCCGAGGATCCTGCCTTTACCGAGCGCGTTGAGTACTTTATCAACGCCACCGAGTTTGGCAATGCCTTCTCCGAGCTCAACGACCCGATTGATCAGAAGGAGCGATTTGAGCGTCAGGTGGCAGAGCGCCGCGCTCTTGATCCTAACTGCCGTGCACAGGTGGATTACGATTACGTAACTGCGCTTGAGTACGGTCTCCCGCCCACAGGCGGTCTTGGCTTTGGTGTAGACAGACTGGTAATGCTTCTTACCGACAGTGCGTCGATCCGTGACGTGCTGCTGTTCCCGACGATGAAGCCGATCGATTAAATAAATCATGATGGGACTGCTTTGTTTTTTACTTGGCGGTCCCATTTTTAAGGAGAAGTATGGAACATAACAGAGAGGATAAGCTAAAGGAGCGCGAGATCGCTTTTGGCAGAGCTTCAAGCAAGCGACCCGAAAGGGAGCACGGTAAGGTATATCGCTGGCTTGATAACTTTTGGTATCACCACAAGTGGGCAACGATCGCCACGCTCTTTATCGTTGTTGTGCTGACCGTTTGCGTGCTGCAAATGTGCTCACGCGAGGAGGAGGGCGACGTGAAGATCGTTACCGCAGGTCCTTACGGCTTCTTTACCGATGAGGCAACGCTCACCAATCTCAAAAATTGCCTGTCTACCTATATTGCTGCCGATCATAACGGCAACGGTGTGAAGGATATAACCGTATTCTCCTACACGGTCTATTCCGAGGAGGAGACAATCGCGCTCGAATCGCAGGTGGATGAGAACGGGGAGCCTTTAGGATACAAGGTCGATCGCTATCAAAACACGCAGGAATACAAAGGCTTTTCGCAGTATATTACTACGGGGAATGCCTCGGTGCTGTTTTTATCGCCGTGGCTGGCAGGGGAATATGCCGCAAGCAGCAACGTGCTTGTGAACGTGAGCGAAATGCTTGACGCAGCACCGCAAAACGGTGTATTTGTCACGCGTGAAAACGGCAGTGCTGTTTGCTACGGTATAAAGCTTCAAGAAACGGCACTGTGGCGCGAAAACAGCGCCGTGCGCGCGGCACTTCCCGAAAATACCGTGATCTGTTTAATGGCGCCGGGGCTGCTTGGCAATAACAGCGATGAGGATGCCTACAACCACGCGGTGGAATTTTTTAAAGCATTGATAAAATAAGAGGTGGGTGTCTCAAATGCAAATTTGAGACAGCCGTTTTGTGTTGACGTGTATGATATAACTTGACAGATACGACAAAATGTGATATACTATCATCAGTTTTAGAGCATTATTTAGGCTGATGACACTGCGGTGTCTAAATTTCCAACTGAGAGGTTTTCTATGAAGCAAAGATTGGCTGATTACGTTGCCGATTTTTTAACGGCGCACGGTGTTTCCGATTGTTTTATGGTAACGGGCGGCGGTGCCATGCATCTCAATGATGCACTGGGTCATCACGAGGGGCTTCGCTGTATGTATCAGCATCACGAGCAGGCTTGCGCCATTGCTGCGGAAAGCTATGCGCGCGTCAACAATAAAATTGCCGCACTTTGTGTAACGACAGGCCCCGGTGGCACCAATGCGATCACGGGTGTGCTTGGCGGGTGGCTTGATTCCGTGCCCATGCTCGTGATTTCGGGTCAGGTGCGCTATGATACCACCGCACGCTACATGCAGCAGTTTACCGACGGTCACCCCTTGCGTGCCGTGGGCGATCAGGAGTATGATATTATCAAATCGGTGCAGCATATGTGTAAATATGCCACCATGATCGAGGATCCGAAAGAGATCCGTTATGCGCTTGAAAAGGGCTATTATCTTGCCACCACCGGCAGACGCGGCCCCGCTTGGATCGACATTCCCGTCAATTTCCAGGCAGTGCAGATCGAAACCGATGAGCTGGTTGGCTACGACCCCGCCGAGGATCTTGCAGCTTTGCCCGAGCCTGTTTCCTGCCAAACGATCGTTGAGGTGCTAAATAAGATCAAGAGTGCCAAGCGCCCCGTGCTCTACGCCGGCAACGGCATCCGCCTGTCGGGTGGCTATGCCGCCTTCAGAGAAGCGGTGGAAAAGCTGAATATCCCCGTGGTTACCTGCTGGGATTCGATCGATGCTATTGAAACCGCACACCCTCTTTATACGGGTCGTGGCGGTATTATGGGCGACCGTGCGGGCAATTTTGCCGTACAGAACGCAGACCTTGTGCTGGCAGTCGGCAACCGCCTGTCGATTCGTCAGGTTGGCTATAACTGGAAGACCTGGGCAAGAGAGGCGCACGTGATCATGGTTGACGTTGACCCCGCGGAGCTGAAAAAGACTACTCTGCACGTTGAAATGCCCATTTGTGCCGATGCCAAGGACTTTTTCGTGAGGCTGAACACCGCAGCTGAGGTGATGGGCGCGCCCATATTCGGCAATGCAGAGTGGCTGAAGCGTTGCAGCGATTGGAAGGCAAATTACCCCGTAACCCAGCCGCATCACTGGGAGGAGGATGGGCAGTATACCAACGTTTACGCCTTTATCAACTACCTCAGCAGCAATCTGCAAAACGGAAATCTTACCGTTGTATCTAACGGCAGTGCGTGCGTTGTGGGCAGCCACAATTACGTGATTCAAAAGGATGCGCGCTTTATCATCAACAGCGGCGTTGCCAGCATGGGCTACGGCTTGCCTGCTGCAATCGGTGCTTGCGTTGCGGGCGGCAGATGCCAAACCGTTTGCATTGAGGGTGACGGCAGTATTATGATGAACCTGCAGGAGCTGCAGACCGTTCTCACGAACAAGCTCCCCATTAAGATCTTTTTGATCAACAATCAAGGCTATCATTCGATCCGCCAGACCCAAAACAACATCTTTTCCGAGCATTGTAAGATCGGCATCGGCCCCGAAAGCGGTGACCTTTCCTTCCCCGATTTCGGTAAGCTTGCCACCGCCTTCGGCTATCCTTATTTCGAGGCACACAGCAATGCACAAATGAAGCAGGCGGTAGATCAAACGCTTGCAACCGATGGCCCTGCGTTTTGTGAGATCTTTGTATCCACGGTGCAGAATTTTGAGCCGAAGAGTGCCACCAAGCGCTTGCCGGATGGGTCGCTATTCAGCCCGCCGCTTGAAGACCTCGCTCCCTTCCTGCCGCGCGAGGAGCTGCTTGCCAACATGATCGTTGATCCCGTTGGTGAATGATAAAATCATCTAAAATGGGTTGCCCCGTGGGGCAACCCATTTTTTACATATCCTTTTTTTGCATAACGAAAATGGACGGCGGCAATACTTTCATTACTCCAAAAAAGGAGAGTGAAATGTATAAAAATAAGGTTGAAATATGTGGGATCAACACCGCCGAGCTCAAAACGCTGACCGATGAAGAAAAGCGCGCGCTTTTAGAGAAGGCGCAAGCGGGCGACAGTGCTGCGCGTGATGAGCTGATCTACGGGAATCTCCGTTTGGTGCTTTCCATTATCCAACGCTTTTCGGGGCGACGCGAGAACGTAGATGATCTGTTTCAGGTCGGCTGTATCGGACTGATTAAAGCGGTAGACAATTTTAATCTTGCGCTTGACGTAAAATTTTCCACCTATGCCGTGCCAATGATCATCGGCGAGATCCGCCGCTATCTGCGCGACAACAATTCCATTCGCATCAGTCGCTCGGTTCGCGATCTTGCCTACCGCGCACTGCAAGCTCGCGAGGAGCTGACACGGGAAAAGGAATATGAGCCGAGCGTAGATGAGATCGCCCAAAAGCTTGGCGTTGCGCGCGAGCCGCTTTTGCGCGCCATGGAAGCGATCGTTGAGCCGATCTCGCTGTATGAGCCGGTGTATAATGAAAGCGGAGATGCTATTTACGTGATGGATCAGTTAAGCGATACCTCTGCTGCTGATGAGCATTGGCTTGAGCATATTGCGTTGCGTGATGCTATGAATAAGCTCTCCGAGCGAGAGCGCAAGATCATTGAGCTGCGTTTTTATAAAAACAAGACGCAAATGGAGATTGCAGAAAGCATTGGCATCTCACAAGCGCAGGTGTCGCGCCTTGAAAAGGGTGCTCTTGACCGTATGCGACGCGAAATATAGGCAAAAAAGACCGCAGCCCGGCGGTCTTTTTGGCTTTTTGCGTACAAAATTTAATTTTACGGCCTTTTCGTTTCGCGGTATTTCTACAAGAGAGAAGGCATATAATAAAACCATCTGTTTTATACTATTACATGATATAAGGGAGAACGTGATGAGAAAACAAAAAGAGTGTATAGCCATGCTTCTTGCCGGCGGGCAAGGGAGTCGATTACAGCCGCTTACGCAAAATTTGGCAAAGCCCGCCGTGCCCTTTGGCGGCAAATACCGTATTGTGGATTTTGCGCTTTCCAACTGTGCAAATTCCGGAATTGATACCGTGGGGGCCCTCACGCAATACCAGCCCTTGGTTTTGAATGAATATATCGGAAACGGTCAGCCGTGGGATCTTGACGTTAATTACGGCGGTGTGCGGATCTTGCCCCCATACATGGCAAAGGAGGGGGGCGAGTGGTATCTTGGTACCGCCAACGCCGTGTGGCAAAATAAGGAGTTTATTGCACGTTACAGCCCCTCTTACGTGCTGGTGCTCTCGGGCGATCATATTTACAGCATGGATTACCGCGCGATGCTTCGATCACACAAGGAAAAGGGCGCGGATGCCACCGTGGCTGTTATCGAGGTGCCAATGGATGAGGCAAGCCGCTTTGGGATTCTCTCAGCCGACGGCGAGGGGCGCATGACCGCCTTTGTCGAAAAGCCCGAAAAGCCTGAAAGCAATCTTGCTTCTATGGGAATTTACATATTTAATACTGAATATTTAATGCGCCATCTTTTAGCTGACGCCGCAAATCGGCATTCTCAAAACGATTTTGGCAAAAATGTGATCCCGCAGATGCTACAGGAGGGCGGGAAACTCTTTGTATACCGATTTTCGGGCTATTGGAGGGACGTAGGCACGCTTGAAAGTCTTTGGCAGGCAAATATGGATCTGGTAGGTAAGCAGCCGCAATTTGACCTTTTTTCGGGCAAGGGACGTATTTATTCGCGCAACGAGACGGCAGGCCCGCAGTTTGTTGGCAGTGAAGCGGCAGTGATCGGCTCTATTTTAACGGAGGGATGCCGCGTGCTGGGGGCGGTTGAGCATTCGGTCATCTCAGGGGGCGTGGTGATCGAGCAGGGGGCGATCGTCAAGGATTCTGTTTTGATGAGTGGCGTGCACGTTGGTGCCAACGCCCGTGTTGAATATGCGATACTGGATGAGTTTGTAAGCATTCCTGCAGGCGCGGTGATCGGTAAGCCGCGCCCGCTTGGCGGCGAGCTGACCGTGATCGGCAGAGAGGAGAGGATTACTAAATGAATGTAACGGGTATTATTTTTTCTAATTTGCATGATGCCGAGCTCCCGATGCTGACAGGCAAGCGCACCATGGGTGCCGTGCCGTTTGGTGGGAGATACCGCTTGATCGATTTTCCGCTTTCGGCTATGGTCAATGCGGGGATCACGGATATTCGCGTGATCGCTCATCATAATTATCAGTCCTTGATGGAGCATATCGGCGCGGGGAAGGATTGGGATCTTGCACGGCGTATTGGCGGTATTCGCATTGTGCCGCCGTACAGTGCCGCTTACGCGAGCCCCGTGGAATGCTACGATACGCGCATGCAGTCGCTTGTCAGCATCAGAGGCTTGATCGACCGTATTGATACTGCTGACGTGCTACTGGCGGATTGCGATACGGTGGGCACGCCCGATCTTCGTGCTCTGATCGAGGCACACCGCAAAAGCGGGGCGGGATTGACGGTTGGAGCTGCAAACGCGCTTGAGGGGAAAGCCGCCCCCTCGCTTCATATCTGGTGTGCCAAAACCGAATTTTTGCGCGAGCTGCTGCGTGAAGCGCAGGAAAAGCATTTCACCTCGTTTACCGAAGATGTTGTAAACCGACAAAGCAGAAAGGGGAGGGTGAACACGTTTTGCTTTGAGAACCGCTTCTTTTGCGTGGGATCCTTTGTAGAATATTACGCTTTACATATGCTGCTCGTCCATGATGACGGTGTGCGCTGTGAGCTGCTTGAAAATCCGTGCTTGCCGCTGTTCACTGCAACCAAAAGTGCGCCGCCTGTCAAATACGGTAGCAACGCCTATATCAAAAGCTCCTTGATTGCCGACGGGTGTGTGATCGACGGCGAGGTGAGAGGATCGGTTTTGTTTGGCGGTGCCGAGATTGGCGAGGGGTGCGTGGTTGAGAACGCGATCGTGATGGAGGGCTGCCTTTTGACGGGAGGGTCTGCAATCTCCTGCGGCGTGCTTGATAAAAACGTTTGCCTTTTGCGCGGTGCAGCCCTGCACGGGCACGCTACGCTGCCGATATTTGTGGAAGAAGGTCGCAAAATAGGATAAATAGTTAAAAAATGTTCCATTAAAAAGAAAATAGAAAATGTAAAATGCGAGAAGGATCTGCGGCTTTGACGTGAGCAGATCCTTCTTATTTTTGCAAAAAATACCTGTTTTTTGCCGTTTGATCAAGGCATATTAATAGTAGTTGCAGGGTTTATAGGTTCAATTCTTGTGCGGCTGGAAGCGGAGGCGATGGCATGAAAAAATGCGAGGGGCTGTTTTCACATACCCTAATGCTTGGTGCGGCAACGGCATTTTCAAAGGCGGTTGCTTTTTTGCTTTTGCCGTTTTATACCGCACATCTCACGCCCGCCGAGTTTGGCACGGCTGACGTGCTGG
>JAZOLJ010000035.1:0-4970 GCA_045652845.1 Eubacteriales bacterium
CCCCGCGGGGGCGGAAAGAAAAAAGGCACCCCCGTTCACGGGGGTGGCTTTTGTGTTGGGGCTCCTGCGGAGATTCACGACCGCAATCGGTCGCTGGAAGAACCGCGTGGCGGTTCTTCCATCTTCGATTCTCCTTGGAGCGCAAAAAAGCCCCCACGCGAGGTGGGGGGCTTTTTTGTGGTGCTCCTGCGGAGAATCGAACTCCGGACACCTTGATTAAAAGTCAAGTGCTCTACCGGCTGAGCTACAGGGGCATTGATTGCACCCGTATATCATACCACAACACAAGGGGTTTGTCAACACCTTTTTGCAAAGTTTCTGAACTTTTTCGGCGAGAGCACGGTCAGCGCGCGCGCAAGCGGTCGGCAAGCATTCGCACGTGCTCGGGGAGTGCGCCGGGCAGCATTGCCTCGTCATCCTCGCTCTCTTCAATAGAGCTTCTCATCATGCGCACAACAAGCTTATCAAAGCCGCGTTGGCGCGAGAGATTAAGCTCGCCGCCAAAATACAAAATCTCCTCAGCACTCTCAAGAAGCCTTGCGGGATACAGCATTTCGGCATAATTTTCAAACTGATCGGCAAAGGCACAGCAAAGAAAAAGCGTGTGCGGACAGGCGGCAATGCTCTCGCCCTGCTCCTTGATATAATTGCGCGCTGCGCGGTGCAGCTTACCCATGCGAACGGGTGCACCAAGCACGATATAATCAAACCCCTTCGGGGCGGGGGCGGCGGTGGCAAGATCGGCGAGCGTGACCTCGTGATTTGGCAAAAGAGAGGCAAGCAGCTCGCACATCTCGCGCGAGGTGCCCGTTTTGCTGGCATATGCGATCAAAATTTTCATCCTGAAACCTCATTTTCTTACGTTATCTATAGTTTACCACATTTTGTGCAAAAATGGAAGAGGAAAAGCAAAATTCGCGCGTTGACAAACGTGCACAAAAGATATATAATAAATTTATAGCTTTATTGATATAAAAGGAGCACGGATATGTCGGAGATCGAAGTAAAAATCAAAGCCCTGCGCGAGCGCGTTGCCTACCACGCAGCACGCTATTACGTGGAGGATGCCCCCGAAATTTCTGACTTTGAATACGACCGCATGTATGCGGAGCTGCTTTCACTTGAGGCGGCACATCCCGAATATTTTGACCCAGCCTCCCCCACGCAGCGCGTGGGCGGCGCGGCCTTAGATAAATTTGAAAAGGTGACGCACACCGCACCCATGAATTCCCTCTCCGACGTGTTTTCCTTTGAGGAATTGAGGGACTTTCTTGATCGCATGGCGGCGGCTCTACCCTACCCCGTTTACTCGGTTGAACCGAAAATAGACGGGCTTTCTGTGTCACTGCGCTACGAGCGCGGCGTACTGGTAAGGGGTGCTACGCGCGGCGACGGCGTGGTGGGCGAGGACGTGACCGCGAACATCAAAACCATTTTCTCGGTGCCGCTCACGCTAAAGGAGCCTCTTTCCCTGACCGTGCGCGGCGAGGTATACATGCCCCGCGCCACATTTGAAAAAATCAACGAAAAGCGCGCGCGTGAAGGGCTTACCCTCATGGCAAACCCCCGTAACGCGGCGGCAGGGTCACTGCGGCAGCTTGACCCGCGCATTGCTGCCGAGCGCAAGCTGGATATTTTTATCTTTAACCTACAGGAGGGCAGCCTCTTTGAGGACGGTCACGCAACCACCTCGCACACCGAAACGCTGGATCGCCTTTCTGACCTCGGCTTTACCGTGCTTGAAAAGCGCATAAAAGCAACCACTGCCGCCGAGGTGCTCTCTCACATTGAGGCACTTGGCACGGCGCGCGACGACCTTGCCTATGACATTGACGGCGTGGTGATCAAAATCGATACCCTTGCCGACCGCGCAGCCCTTGGCGAGGGCACTAACACCCCCCGTTGGGCGGTTGCATACAAGTTTCCGCCCGAGCAGAAAAAAACCAAGCTGCTTGACATTGAAATTGCCGTGGGGCGCACGGGCGTGCTGACCCCCACTGCCCTGCTTTCCCCCGTGCGCCTGGCGGGCACAACCGTTTCGCGCGCAACGCTCCACAACGCCGATTTTATTGCCGAGCGCGGCATCATGCTCGGTGACACGGTGACGGTGCAAAAGGCGGGGGATATTATCCCCGAGGTGGTAACGGCTCACCCCGAGCTTCGTGACGGCAGTGAGCGACCCTTCGCCATGCCCACGGACTGCCCCTCCTGCAAAGAGCCCGTCACGCGCGACAACGACGACGGCGCGGCGATCCGCTGCACCAACAGCGCCTGCCCCGCGCAGCTCTCGCGCGGCATTGAGCACTTTGCCTCAAGAGGAGCGATGGATATTGAGGGGCTTGGCCCGCAGGTGGTAGAGCTGCTGCTAAAAAACGATTTAATTCACGATGCAGCCGATCTCTATCGCCTGACCGCCGCCGAGATCGCCCCACTTGACCGCATGGGCGAAAAATCTGCCGCCAACCTGATTGCAGCCATTGCTCACTCGAAAAATGCGGGGCTTGAAAGGTTGCTGTTTGCACTTGGCATTCGCGGCATTGGGCAGGTAGCAGCCACCGCGCTTGCCGCCAAATACCGCACGCTTGACGCCGTGATGCAGGCAACCGCCGCCGAGCTTATTACCATTGAGGATTTTGGCGAGATCACCGCCGATTACGTGGTGGATTACTTCTCTCACCCCCAAAACGTGGCGCTTTGCGAGCGTTTAATGGCGGCGGGACTTCTCACCGAGGCAATTGCCGCCCCCACCGGCGACAAGCTTGCGGGCCTGACCTTTGTGCTGACGGGCACGCTACCCGATATGACCCGTGAGGAGGCGGCAGAGCTGATCCGTGCGGCGGGGGGCAAGGTTGCCGGCTCGGTTTCCAAAAAAACCTCGTTTGTGGTGGCAGGTGAGGCCGCCGGCTCGAAGCTGACAAAGGCAGAGGCTCTCGGGGTGAATATTATTGACAAAGAGGGGCTTATGCGCATGCTGGAGGCGTGATCCGTTTTTTGCAAAATTGTTACAGCTTTGCAAAAAAAGTATGTCAAAGCGCAAAAAAATTCACTGTTTGTTCATATGTCTATGGTATTCTAAAAAGGTTAGGTTTAAATTATTTTAATAGCAGCTTTTGCTGCAGAAGGTATATATGAACAAGATCAGCTTGCTTTTAAAGGGCATTGTCATCGGCTTTGCCAGTCTTGGCGTGCCGGGGCTTAGTGCCAGCACCATTGCGATCGTGCTTTTTGTGTATTACGATATGATACACGCGATCAGCCACATTTTCAGTCAGCCCAAAAAAAGCCTTACGTTTCTTGCCGTTTTGCTGACCGGCTACGGCATCGGCTGCCTTGGCGGCGCGTGGGCGGTAAATACACTTTATATGAATTTTCCCATCCCCGTGATCGCGGCCGTGCTTGGCTTTCTCATTGGCAGCGTGCCGCGCATGGCGGCAGACAGCCGTGAGGATTTTAAGCACTGGCCCAACTGGGTGGTGATGGTGCTCGTTGCCGCTGTGTTCCTTGTCTATGCCATGGTAATCACCAACGGCGAATCGGTTTCCTTTGAAACCATCCGCTTCCCTCTTGACTACGTTCTGATCATGCTGGTAGGTATTGTGACCTCCACCACACTGGTGATCCCCGGAGTTGACTTTGCCGTTACCCTGATGGCACTTGGCTACTATTATGCCTTTATTGATCTTGTTGGAAATTTTGCCGCCATGACCCCCGCGCGCCTGTTTTTGCTGGCAGCATACCTCATCGGCTACGGCATTGGCTCCTTTGCACTCTCAAAGGGCTTGCGTTACCTCATCAAGCGCTTCCCCCGTCAGCTGCACTGCGTAAACCTTGCCATGGTGACGGTTGCCCCCATTATCGTGATTAAAAAATGCATTATCGACAACCCCAACGAAAAAACCATGCTCCACAATATCTCCTGGCAGGCGTGGGTGTGGGCGTTTATCATGTTTGCCGTTGGCTACTTTGCCTTTACGTGGGTGCCGATGCTGCTGCGCTATCTCGGCTTTTTGCCAAAAGAAACCGAAAAGGTGATTGCCGCCACGGAAAACGCCGCGCGCGCGGATATTCCGCCCGAGCAGGTGCTTGATGCGGTTAAGGAGGCCGCGCCCGCCGTGGTTGTTGACCCATTTGCGGATAAATAAACTGACACTTGCGGTAAAGATAAAGCAGGCTGCGCCCCGTGGCGCAGCCTGCTTTTATTTCTTACAATTCAATATCCGGCAATATACCAAGGTCGATCTGATCCTTGATGAGATAGAGCTCGCGCTCGGCGCGCTCGCGCCCCGCCGCGGTCTTGCACCACTCGCCCATAATATCAAGCCCCTCCTTGGCGGCATAGGGCGCCACCTCCATGGTACAGGGCAAAAGGATGCGGGCAAAGCGAATGCTGCGGCGCATGTGCGACTGCGAGGTCACAATATATGCCTTGTGCAAACGGGGCAGCCCCAGCTTGCGGTTCATTTGCAGTGTCGCGTAGATCATATTCTCCTTGGTGGTGGTTGCCTCGTTTTCGAGTATGATCGCCTCGGTGGGCCCACCGAGTGCCAAAAGGTGCTGCTGCATATACTCTGGCTGTTTGATTTTACCGCCTTCATGATCCCAAGCAACGCCGCCCGAGGGGATCACATACTGCACGCGCCCCGCGTGATAAAGCTCTGCCGCCGCGCGGCAACGCTCACCGAGAAAGGCAAAGCGACCGCCAAGCAAAATGGCAAATTCACCATTGCCGCCGTCATCCTTTAGGTCGCAAAAAATAATTTTCTCCTTGGCGGCATCGTCAAGCGCCGCGATCTGCTCTTTTGTCAGCTCCGAAACCTTCATATTTTCTCCTTTTCTTACGTCACTTTAAAATGTTTATAAAAGGCGCATTATTTCGCAGCATCGCGGATGCGGGGCGTCACACCTTTCCATTTTACCAAAAGTTAAAACACGCCTGCGCTATGCGCAGTCGTTTTTTGTTCATTACTTAT
>JAZOLJ010000036.1:0-2828 GCA_045652845.1 Eubacteriales bacterium
GGGGCGGGATGCGTTTGTGCCTTAGCTGCTGCCAGAGCGGGCAGGGCTGCGGCGCTATCCTCCACGGCGTCGGAAATATCCGCAGGATACGCGAGGGGCTCCTCCTCCTCAAAAAGCGGCAACGGCTCTGCCTCGGTGGCGGTGGGGGTGGGTGCTGCCGTCCTTTTGCGACGAATTAAGGTCATGGCAGGGTCTGCGGCGGGCTTGGCTGCGGCATCCCTTGGCGGCTTCATGGTAAGTGGCGTCAACCCCTCCTTGGTGTAAAACAGGATCTCGTAATTTGCCACACCGCGCCGCAGCATGGCAATGGCGCGCAGGCACGCCTTTTTGGTAGCGTAGGTGGGTGAGTGCAGCACACTTTTGCCGTTTGCCGATTTCATCAAAAAGGCAAAGCCCCCCTCGGCTGCAATGACCTCAAATTTGGGGTTTGGCCCACACTCTCCCGCAGTAGCATCCAGCACGGGGATAACGGGTGCATTGACAATAAGGCTGGAAATGCCCTTTTTGCAGGCATCCAGCGTGGCGTAATCGCGTGACACGGCAAGCGTGTGCCCGATATCGGATTGCAGCGAAAAGCGATCTCCCGCCGCCGAGCGAGAAATGATAAATTTACCCATACGTCCCCCGTTTTATCAAAATTTTACGTGTGATCTGTCTTTATTTTATCATCTTGCGCGCAGGGTGTCAAGAAAACAATGAAAAATGCTATCAAAATAACACAAAAAGTCCACCCGTCGGTGGACTTTTTGTGTGTTTGAGAGAGTTAGACCGTCACAACGCCGCTGATTGAAAGAAACGCGGTGGCGCCTGCCGGGAGCGTAACAAGGGCTACGGGATCAAGCGTGAAAAGCCCCGTTTCCGTGACGGTGTAATCCGTGCCCGCTGTAAGCGGCACGTTGCTGCCGTTTACCGTGAGGGTTGCCACGGTAAAGGAAAAGCTTTCGGGGAGTTGGTCAGTGAGGCTATCAAGCGTGATCGGCTCGTTTGACTGATTGGTGATGGCGAAACGGTAGATAATGGTATCACCAACGCCTGCGGTTTCGGGTGCGCTTTTCACGATCGTCAGCGGCACACGGGTGATGGTGGCTGTATCGCGATCGGTGATGGTCTGCCCCATCTCACTCCCCTCGTTCGCGCCGCCAATGGCAGTTGATACGATGGTATTTCCGGTGGCGCTTTCCACCACAACACGGTAGATAAGATAAACAAGCCCGCCCGCGGGGATGGTGGTGTCAAGATCAAAGGTGATGGGCGAGCTTTGCGTGACGGTGACGGGCACGGGGGTGACGTTGCCACTCACTACCAAAAAGGCGGTAGCGCTCCCCTCAAGATAGGAAAGCTCTCCGCCCGTAGCATCGACTGTAACAAAGGGATTATAAAGCGTGCCTGTGCCGGTATTGCGCAACAAGGCGGTATAGGTGATGGTATCCCCTACGGCAAAGGTGGTGGGTGTGGCGGCGTGGCTTACCTCAAGCCCGTAATATACGCTGACCTCGGTGGTGGTGCTATTTGAAGTGAGGGACTGCTGCTCGCCGCAATAGGGCGTAAAAAAGAGCGTTCCCTGATTGATAAGAGTTGCCATAATCATTTTATCCTTTCTGCGGGTTCGACCCGCATTAACAGGATATGACAAAAGGGGACGAACTGCGCGGCAGTTCGTCCCTCTTTGATAGTCTCACTTCAACTTTTTTAATTGCATATTGCGCGCTTCTATCATGTTCAGCAGATTTTGCGCCTCAACGATAGCAAGCTCAACATCCTCTTTTTTCACAGCAGAAGAAAACGCACTCACCCCACCTTTGATCTGCCAATTGAGTTCCGCTAACTTTGCATGATCGGTAGGATCGGCGTAACGCAACGCCTCATAAACCTTTTTCGCTTCGGCACGCAGTGATTCGCCCTGCGTTCCAAGCATAACGGCTTTTGCTTCATTCGTCAGCTGATGCATCAGTGCCGTTTGTGCTGCTACGCGTGCATCCAGTTCCGATACTAACGTAGCAGACGCACCGGCTTTAAGTAAAGCGATTATATACACACAGAGAAGAACCGCGCATATAATGATAGCAACCCAATCCTCAATCATGTACACAGCCATGCAAACACCACCGGCAATCAGCATGGCGAGCAAGCCAACGTAACCAATATGTATCAGCGGCAAGCTATAAAAGGTTTTACTGAGAGTATTTCTCATCAACGCAAATATTGTACAAGCCAAATATCCAACAAAAGCCACGGTTATAAAGATATATCCCGCCCAAAAGCTACCTTCAAATTTATTTCCGGCATCGCTTGGTGTCACAAAGGTAATCACATTAAACAGTGCGAGAGCAATAAACCAACTAACGGTATAAAAAATTGCCGTTTTTTTCATTCTTCATACCTCCTTACAGCTTTTCGCCGCATTCTGCGCAAAATTTAGCACCGTTTGGCACTGTTTTGCCACATTTTGGGCACATGACATCAAGCTTTTGTCCGCACGCGGGGCAGAACTTGCCTTTTGCGACAGAAGTGCCGCAGGCGGGGCAAAGTACGGTGCTTTCCGCTACCATTACGACCTTTTCCCCACATTCAAAGCAGAATTTGGCGTTTGCGGGTAAGGTAGCACCGCATTTGGTGCAGGCTTTAGAAGGTGCGCCCTTCACCGCGCCAACGGTATCCTGCATCACACCGCCGACGAGGCCACCCACAACGCCGCCAACGCCTGCCATAGTACCAAGACCAACGCCGAGGTTGGTCATCTGACCGACCGCCTCGTTCTCGGCGACCTTTTCGGCAACGTCAAATCCTCGCTCCTGCTGGTAAGTGTAGCCCTCTTGTGCACGCTTGGT
>JAZOLJ010000037.1:0-7481 GCA_045652845.1 Eubacteriales bacterium
TTTTCATGCTTTTATGTTATACTTATTATGTATAATTATATTTTGTATAAGCCTTACATAAAACATATTGGAGGGTGCTCATGCGAAAAATTTCTTTAATAGCGATATTACTGCTATGCTTCATGACACTATTTGCCTGCAACAAGGACGGCGGCACTTCAAATACATCCATCTCGTTTGGTGAAAACGGTGTGCTGACAGCACAAGCCTCAACTACCGAGGCAGGCACTCTAAAAATACCCGCACCCGCCGGCACGCAAGCACAGTACTGCATCGGCTGGTACTGCCAAAGTGACGGCGCCACCGTGTTTTTACCCGTTGGTGCAAGCTATGCATATCAAGCGGGAGAATTCAAAAGCTTTACCCCCCTTTATCTGCATTTCACTACCAATGCAACCACCACCCTTGATACGACAGTGGAGGGCGGCGGCATTAGCTTTAGCACCGAGATTGCAAAAAACGATTGGAAAAAATTAAGTGCCATTACCGACAAGATCTCTTGCGGCACGCTGATCTGCTCTGAAATCGATCTGTCACAGGCAGGAATTAAGCTGACACACGCGGAGCTGCAGGATACGCAATTACCCTTCAGTGACTGTACCACTGTTGCGTGGCAAAATGAAACCGACCAAAGCCTAACCTTCAATGCCACGCTTGCAGACATTGCACCCGAAAATCGTGTCACCCCCTATACCGCCGTCGGCTACGTAAAAATTGTATACAGCGACGGTAGCGAAGCCTACTTTTACGCCAATTACGGCGAGGAGGGTGCCCCCTTTGCCTCTCTGCTTTCTTTCCCCGAGACGGCAAAGCAATATCTGCACTTCACCACCGCAAGCAATGCAATACTTGACCTCGCCGCAAACGGCGGCGGTATTCAGTACATTTCAACCCTGCCAAAGGACGAATGGCGTGCCCTCGCGCTCGCAGCAAAAAGTATTACCTGCGGCACGCTGATCTACCCCAGCGCAGCACTCCCCACCATTGGCGGCACGCTCACGCACGCGGCACTGCAGGCGGCAGGCGTAACCGCCACGGACGTCCTCTCCTCCTCTTGGCTTGAAAACACCGAAGCCGCGCTTTCCTTTGGGGCAACGCTCACAGGCATTCCCCAGCACCACCGCTTGATCTCGTATACCGCGGTGGGATATATCAAGATCGTATACGCCAACGATACGTATTCTTACATCTACGCATCCTACAAGGACGAGATCGCCCCCTCGCACTCGGTACAATCGCTTGCAAAGGCCGCCAAGAGTGACCTCTCCCTCACGCAAACAGATTATTACAAGTATGCCGTGGGCGAGGGCGACTATTTCTCGCCCTACAACGAGGCAGACCGTGCAACGATCAACGAGCTAACAAAGCTTACCATTGGCATGCTCGTCAACCAAACGAACTCCCCCGGCAACTATTTGCTTAACCCCACCTACACCGACGCGTTTAGCGCACGCCTGGTTCGTGACAACGACGAAAGCTGCGCCGAGGAATGGCGAGAGCTGTATGTGGCGATCGGCAACACGCATTACGACGATGGCGGTGCAATCGTGATCACCTCTCTTGACGGCACGCCACTCAGTGCCGACGTGATCACGGGCGTTATCATGCGAAACGAGAGCAAAAGCGGCACGATTGAAGTAAACTGGACCAAGTATATCTTCTACAACGGCGCATTGGTCGTACCCTACTCCGTTTATACTCCCAACGTTTAATCAACGTCTATGTAAAAAACGCAGACCGCGCGGTCTGCGTTTTTTCTTACATTTTAAAAAAGCCCTTGACTTGTGCTGCAAAACGCGCTACAATAAACAAGGTTATTTTATTTGGAAAGGCGTTATCATGACAACTCGTAAAACATGGTTTGTGCGCGGTGTGCGCGACGGCATGCCCATTGCCATCGGCTATTTTGCCGTGGCGTTTGCGCTTGGCATCAAGGCAACGGCAGCAGGGCTTACCGCGTGGCAATCGGCACTGCTCTCCTTTTTAAACGTCACGTCGGCGGGCGAAGCGGCAGGCATCGCTTTGCTTGGTGTTGGCACCACCTACGTGGAGCTTGCCTTTACCCAGCTGGTGATCAACGCTCGCTATCTTTTAATGTCCTGCTCGCTTAGCCAAAAGCTCTCGCCCGAAACGGGGCTTTTGCACCGCCTGCTGGTGGGATACGGCGTCACCGACGAGATCTTTGGCATTTGTGCGGCAACCGACGGCAATCTTTCCCCCTATTACAGCTACGGTGCCATTTCCGTTGCCGTGCCCGGGTGGACGCTGGGGACGCTCCTTGGTGCCGTGATGGGCAACATTTTGCCGCCGCGCGCCGTGGGCGCGCTTGGGGTAGCACTTTACGCCATGTTTCTTGCCATCATTCTGCCGCCCGCCAGAAAAAGCCGCACCATTGCGGGGCTTGTTGCCACTTCCATGGCGGCAAGTGCGGGGCTGACCATCCTTTGCACCAAGCTTTCTCTTACGTGGTTTACCGAGGGCTTTCGCATCGTGGCACTCACGGTGCTAATCTCTCTTGCAGCGGCAATTCTTTTCCCTGCTTTAGAGGAAACGGAGGTGGCGCAGCATGGTAAATAATATTCTACTCGCCATCCTTTTAATGGCAGGCGTTACCTACCTTATTCGCGTGCTGCCCCTGGTGCTCATTCGCCGCGAGATCAAAAATCGCACCGTACGCTCCTTTCTTTATTACGTGCCGTACGTGACCCTTTCGGTCATGACCTTCCCTGCCATTCTTTCGGCTACCAATATCCTTTGGTCGGCACTTGCCGCCCTTGCCGTTGCCGTGGTTCTCTCGCTTCGGGGCTGCAAGCTCCCCGTGGTCGCGGCTGCCGCGTGCGTTGCCGTATTTCTTGTTGAACTGATACCGTTTCAATAAAGCATCACCCCCATCTGCCAAAGCCTTGGCAGTTGGGGGTGAATTTTTATTATTCCAATTCAAACGCGCCGGTGTAGAGCTGATAGTAAACGCCCTTTTCGGCAATTAGCTTATCATGGTTACCGCGCTCGATAATACGACCGTGGTCAAGCACCATAATCACGTCGGAATTCATGACTGTGGAGAGGCGATGTGCAATTACAAATACAGTTCTCCCCTCCATCAGCTTATCCATACCGCGCTGCACGATCGCCTCGGTACGGGTATCGATTGAGGAGGTTGCCTCATCCATGATCATCACGGGCGGGTCGGCAACTGCCGCGCGCGCAATGGCGATCATCTGACGCTGCCCCTGCGAGAGGTTGGCACCGTTGCTCGTCAGCTCGGTCTCATAGCCCTGCGGCAGACGGGAAATAAAGTCATCTGCACCAACCAGCTCTGCCGCGGCGCGGCATTCCTCATCGGTGGCATCCAATCTGCCGTAACGAATATTATCCATAACAGACCCCGTAAAGAGGTTGGTATCCTGCAGCACAATGCCGAGCGAGCGACGCAGATCAGATTTTCTGATCTTATTGATATTGATACCGTCATAGCGGATCTTACCGTCCTCAATATCGTAAAAGCGGTTAATCAGGTTGGTAATGGTTGTTTTACCTGCGCCCGTAGCACCCACAAAGGCAACCTTTTGCCCAGGCTCGGCATACACCGTCACGTCACGCAAAACGGGCTTGCCCTCCTCGTAGGAGAAATCTACGTCCGTCAGGCGCACGTCGCCGCGAAGTCGCGTATAGGTAACGGTGCCCTCGGCTTGGTGCGGGTGTCTCCACGCCCAAATGCCTGTGCGCTCCTCGGCTTCGGTGAGATTGCCCTCGGCATCCACCTTGACGTTTACCAGCGTTACGTATCCATCGTCGGCTTCGGGTGCCTCGTCCATCATTTCAAACAAGCGCGAGCCGCCCGCCATACCCATAACCACGGCATTGATCTGCTGGGATGCCTGGTTGACGTTGCCCGTAAACTGCTTTGCCATATTGAGAAACGGCACGATGATGCTGATGCTGAAGGCAGCAAAGCCACCGTCGCGTGCCAAAAGTCTGGAAAGCCCCACGTTGGGGATATTGGAGAGCAGGAAGATGCCGCCCGCCACCGCCATGATCACGTAAAGAATGTTGCCGATGTTACCGATGATGGGCCCGAGTGTGTTGGCATAGGCGTGTGCGCGTGCGCTATCCTCAAAGAGCTCGTTATTGATCTTCTCAAAATCGCGCATCACAGCATCCTCGTGGCAAAATACCTTTACCACCTTTTGCCCGTTCATCATCTCCTGCACAAAGCCCTCGGTCTTACCCATGGCGCGCTGCTGACGCATAAAATACTTGGCAGAGCCGCCGCCGATCCTTTTGGATACCGTTACCATGGCAAATACGCCAACAAGTAGCACAAGCGTCATCCAAAGGCTGTAATAAAGCATCACAAACAAAACCGAAAGAAGAATAACGACCGAGTTTAGCAGCGACGGCATTGCCTGCGAAACAAGCTCGCGCAGAGCATCGATATCGTTGGTATAATGGCTCATGATATCGCCGTGCTTGTGGGTATCAAAATAGCGAATGGGCAGCCCCTGCATCTTATCAAACATGGTGCGGCGCAGCTTGCAAAGAAAGCCCTGGGTAATAATTGCCATCAGCTGCGTTTGCAAAATAATGGCAACGAGAGATATCACGTAAAAGGTCGCCAAGAGCAAAACCTTTGAAACGATCTCGCCCGCCGCCTCGCTCCACGGTGTGCCCGAGAGCTGTGCCTTTTCAATGGCGGCGATCACCTGCTGCATAAATACGGCAGGCAGTGCTGCGGTTACGGCGGAAATGAGAATGCACACTACCGTGATCGGTGCCAAAACGGGATAGTAGCCAAACAGCATTTTCAGCACGCGCCCAAGCACCTTGGGGCTTGCCTTGGGGCGGGGTGGCATAGCTTGCTTTTTACTCATTTTCGCTGCCTCCTCTCGTTTGCTGCTCGTAAATTTCGCGGTAGATCTCGCACGAGCCCATCAGCTCGCTATGGTTGCCCATGGCGGCGACCTGACCGTTTTCCATCACCAAAATAAGATCCGCATCCACAACAGACGCCACGCGCTGGGCGATAATGATCTTGGTCGTTTCGGGAATAAATGCCCTAAAGCCCTCGCGGATCAGTGCATCGGTCTTGGTATCCACCGCACTGGTAGAATCGTCAAGAATAAGAATTTTCGGCTTTTTGAGAAGCGCACGGGCAATGCAAAGGCGTTGCTTTTGACCGCCCGACACGTTGGTGCCGCCCTGCTCGATATAGGTGTCGTACCCTTCGGGGAAGGAGCTGACAAAATCGTGCGCCGCGGCAAGGCGGCAAGCCTCAACCAGCTCCTCGTCGGTGGCATCGGCGTTGCCCCAACGCAGGTTTTCCTTGATCGTGCCCGAGAACAGCAAATTCTTTTGCAGCACCATGGCAACGGCATCACGCAGCACCTTGATATCGTACTCGCGCACGTCCACACCCCCAACCAAAACGCGCCCCTCGGTGGCATCGTAAAGGCGCGGGATCAGCTGCACAAGCGAGGTTTTGCCCGAGCCCGTGCCGCCAATAACGCCCACCGTCATGCCCGATTTGATATGCAGATCAACGCCCGAGAGTGAGTTGCGCTTTGCCTTGGCGGAATACTTAAAGTTAACGTTTTCAAAAACGATAGAGCCGTCGGCAACGGAGATGACGGGGTTTTGGGGATTGGCCAGCGTCGGCTCCTCGCCCAGCACCTCATAAATACGCTTCATCGACTCCGCAGACATGGTAAGGATCACGTAGATCATCGACAGCATCATCAGCGACATCAGCACCTGCATGCCGTAGGTAAGCATAGCGGAAAGCTGACCCACGTCAACGCCGCCCAGCCCCTCGATTGCCATTTTAGAGCCGATCAGCAGCACGAAGATCATGTTAAAATACAGGCAGATCTGCATAATGGGGCGGTTCCACGCCACAATGCGCTCGGCACGGGTAAAATCGGCGCTGATATTTTCGGCAGCAGCACCAAATCTTTCCTTTTCATGCTCCTCGCGCGAAAAGCCCTTTACCACGCGCATGGCGCGCACGTTTTCCTCGATAGATTCGTTTAAGCGGTCGTATTTGCGAAACACGCTGCGAAACGCAGGCATTGCCCTTTTGCCAACCATAAATAAACCAAAGGCAAGCACGGGAATGATCACCACAAAGGTCATGGCAAGCATGCCGCCCATCACGAATGACATTACCACCGAGAAAATGAGCATCAGCGGTGCGCGAATAGCCGTGCGGATAAGCATCATATAAGACATTTGCACGTTTTGCACGTCGGTGGTCATACGGGTTACCAGTGACGAGGTGGAAAATTTATCAATGTTTTCAAAGGAAAATCCACCCACCTTGGCATAAAGATCGTGGCGTAAATTTTTGGCAAAGCCCGAGGATGCACGCGCGCAGCAAAAGCCCGCAATGCCACCGCAGGCAAGCGACAAGCACGCCATAACCGCCAACGCCGCGCCAATTTTGATAACCTCGGTAAGGGCTGCCCCAGCCTTGATCTCATTCACGAGATTTGCCGTGATAAACGGGATCATGGTTTCAATAATCGACTCGCACACAATAAAAATAAGCGTTAGCACCGTTGGCTTTTTAAATTCTCGCACACAGCCAAGCAATCTTTTAAACATAGCTCCTCCTTTGCGGGATCCCCGCCTTGATAAAATTAGTTTAATACTAAACCAATTTTTTCTGTGACCTATCTATTTTAACATTTTAATAAGAAATTGTCAAGTAATATGTAGGAAATGAGCCATAATTCAGCTTGCCGTCACATTCTCGCGCACCTGCGCACATATCGCGCCCGAGATCCTGCTCGGCTACGCCTCGCACTGCTCCGCAGTTCGACTTCGCATACGCTACGCTCAGGATGACACGGCGAGATTTCGCTTTGCAGGAGAATATGTCTTTATTTAATGCAGTGCTTGTCAGAAAAATTGACAAGTCATAGATGAACATAAAAAGGCTCCCTTGTGCAAAGGGAGCTGTCGCAGAGCGACTGAGGGATTGTCTTTTGCAAAATTCTGCTTTTACAACCCCTCCGTCAGCCTTCGGCTGCCACCTCCCCTTACACAGGCGAGGCTTCTTTACCTCCCGGAAGGTGTTTTCATAAAATTAACTAAAAATATTTACAAATCCAGAAATTTGTGATATAATGGTTGTGCCAAACGAACTTAATAATCGCGTTGATAGGTATATTTTTTCTTTAAGGGATAATTATACCCTTTTTTGTCATACTATTAAACGAATCCATTCGGTAAAAATGCGGCTCCCGTTTGATAGTATTAATATGCCTATCTTGCGTATAAGTTCGTTTGGCGACAACTCGGAGCTCGTATTTTTCGGTGCGCTGACTTCGGTTGGCGCACTTTTTATTATTTTAGGGTTGAAATATTATTGAAAATAGTGTATACTAATATTATATTATAAGAGGAGAACGAAATGCTACCCATTTATTCAGCATTACTGTCCGATCCAAGTAAAGAGGATCTGTTCAATGACATTTATC
>JAZOLJ010000038.1:0-27693 GCA_045652845.1 Eubacteriales bacterium
TTAGCTTTAAAATATCCTCATTTCTCATATTGCTTACCCAACAAAATTGATAATATATCGTTAGAGGCGACCATTTGGTCGCCTCTATGGCACCCCCAACGGGAATCGAACCCATAACTACCCCTTAGGAGGGGGTTATTATATCCATTTAACTATGGAGGCGTGCTATTTAATTGTGATTTTCGCTTGGGTGTACAAAAGGTGTACAAAACCGCATTTTGAAGGTTTAGGACACAAAATCCTTGTGGTGTTTGAGTCTATCCTTGTGGAGTTTCAGTTTATCTAAACGGATAGACCTACTACTTAGGAGGGGCTTGTTATATCCATTTAACTATGGAGGCGGATAACAAAAACAGTATAGCATAAAACTATCAAAAAGGCAAGTTCTTTTTTGAAAAATCCTTTCAAATAAAATCCTTGCAAAGCACGCGTGGCTGTTTGGTAACGCAATTTGGTGCGTGTGGCGCACAATAGCGCAAAAATTAAGCAATTTTTTCCTTATACTTGCATTTTATGGCAATGATGTGCTACAATAAACATACTATGCAGAAAGGAGGCGCGCGCATGAGAAAATACGGCAAATGGATCTTAACAGTAGTCACGCTTTTGTGGTGTGTGTTTATTTGGCAGTTTTCGCTTGCCCCCGCCACTGTTTCTGCCGGCACAAGCGGAAACGTGCTGGATTTTTGCAATGAGGTGCTACAGGATGCGGGTGTTCCTATAAAGCTTACCGGGCAAACGGTGCGCAAAATGGCACATTTTGCAGAGTTTTTTGCGCTGGGCGCGCTATCTGCGGCATGCCTGCTGGCACATGGCTTTCGCCACTGGCAGCTGCTATCGGGTGGGGTGTTTTTGCCCGTTGCCGTGATCGACGAATGTATTCAGCTTTTTGTGCCGGGGCGCGGCCCGCACGTGTTAGACGTGCTACTGGATACGGTGGGTGCCATCTGCGGTGCTGCGGTGTTTTATCTGCTTGTTTTGCTTATTATATATATAAAAAACAAAAAGAACAAAAAAATTTCGAAAACCTCTTGACAATCGCTTTCATATCGTGCTATAATAATTTGCCGCATGTAAAGGGCTCCTAAGATTGCCAATGGCAACGCCCCTGTCAGCGAGTCTTAAAAGAAAGAGAGGTGCTTTTCGTGTTTGCAATCATCGAAACCGGCGGAAAGCAGTACAAGGTAAGCGAGGGCGACACCATTTTTGTGGAAAAGCTCGCTGCTGAAGAGAACGAAACTGTTGTATTCGACTGCGTTAAAGCGTTGTCCCGCGAGGGTGAGCTCAAGGTTGGTACTCCCAACGTTGAGGGCGCAAAGGTTAGCGCTACCGTTCTGAAGAACGGCAAGGGCAAGAAGATCGTTGTTCTCAAGTACAAGTCCAAGAAGGACTCGAAGAAGAAGATCGGTCACCGTCAGCCTTACACCAAGGTGCAGATCACTGCTATCGAGGGCTAATTTTAATGACGACCATCACGTTTTTCAGAAGCGACGGAATTTTTTACGGATTTGAGGAAAAGGGTCACGTCGGCTTTGGCGAATACGGTAACGATCCGTTTTGCGCCATGCTTTCCTCCATCACCATGTACATTGTCGATGCGGTAGAGGATATTTACCACGGTAAAGTCATTTACGATATTCGCGACGAAGAAGCGGTGATTTCCGTTCGCTCCCCCTCCGCGCTCCCTGCCTATGAGGCAGATGAACGCGTGCGCTTTGCCGTGTCCGGCTTGTTTCTTACGTATTATAAAATGCTTGAGGACATGCTGCTGCACGACGACATGTACGAGTTTACGGGTGACGGCGGCTTTAACATTAAGGTTGAAGATCGGGAATTTGAATAATCCGTAGCCTGTTCTCCCCGCGAGAACCACAAATTTAAAAGGAGGATACACCACAATGTTGAGAATTAGCTTGCAGTTCTTCGCTCACAAAAAGGGCGTAGGCTCTACCAAGAACGGCCGCGACAGTGAGTCCAAGCGTCTTGGCGTAAAGGCTGCTGACGGTCAGACCGTTTCGGCAGGTAGCATCATTGTTCGTCAAAGAGGCACCGCCATTCTCCCCGGCAACAACGTGGGACTTGGCAAGGATCACACCCTTTTCGCTCTTGTTGAGGGTAAAGTGAAGTTCGAGCAGAAAACCAAAGATAAGAAGCAGGTTAGTGTCTACGCCGACTAATGCATCATAAAAACGCCCGTGCTGTTGCACGGGCGTTTTTTTGCTGAATTGGGTGCAAGAAAAAGGCTTCCCCTTGTGGGGAAGACGGCGCGGTGGCGATTGATGAGGGGTGGGTGCCCGTGGCAGCGCGCCTTCAAAATTTATTTGTAACCGCCTGCAAGCCACCCTCATATACTGCCTGTGACAGTGTTTTTTTGAAAGGGCAGGGCGGCAATATGAATAAGATCATAGTAAACGGTGGCAACAAGCTTTGCGGTGAGGTGGAGATCGGCGGCAGCAAAAATGCCGCCTTGCCGTTGCTGTTTGCGGGGATACTTACGGGCGAAGCCTGTGTTTTTTCCTCCCTGCCGCGTGTGAGCGACGTGCTGCTCACCCTTGAGATTCTGCGTGCGCTCGGTGCGCGCATTCGCTTTGCAGAGGGCGGTGACGTGGTGATAGATTATGCGCCTGTTCGCCCTCTTTTACCAAGCGTTGCGCTCACGGGTGCCATTCGCGGCTCAGTTTATTTGCTGGGTGCCATGCTTGGGCGTTTTGGCAGAGCACAGCTTGGCGGGGCAGGGGGGTGCGATTTCGGCGCGCGCCCCATCGACCAGCATTTAATGGGGTTTGAAAGGCTTGGCGCGACGGAATATACCGAAAACGGCGCGTTGTGCCTTTCTGCCAAAGGTGGGCTTACGGGTGCTGATATCACCTTAAAAATGCCATCCGTTGGTGCTACTGCAAACCTTTTGCTGGCATCCGTTACCGCACGCGGCACAACCGTTATCAGAAATGCCGCTGCCGAGCCGCACGTGGTGGCACTTTGTGATTTTTTAACAGCCGCAGGCGCACAAATTTGGGGTACGGGCACGGATACACTGACGGTGAAGGGACAAAAAGCACTGCACGGGTGCAGATGCTCTGTTATTCCCGATATGATAGAGGCTGGCACCTATCTTGCGGCGGCAATGGCGGCAGGGGGGCGCGTAACGGTACGCAACGTATGCCCCGCGCACCTCGCTTGCGTGCTGGATACACTGCAAGCAATGGGTGCGACCCTCACGGTAGGAAAAAGCGATATTACCTTAAGGGCGCCCACCGTGTATCGCGCAACCGATATTGAAACGGGGCCCTATCCCGCTTTTCCAACAGACCTGCACCCCCAGCTTGCAGCACTTTTTGCCATCGGTGGGCGCGCCGTGGGGCAGGGCAGCGTTTGCGAGCGCATATGGCGAGAACGCTTTCGTTATACCGATGAGCTTTGTAAAATGGGCGCAGTATGCAAAATAGAGGGTGAACGTGTCACGTTTTCGCCCCAAACGCTGCTGCCCACCACAGTGCGCTCGCCCGATCTTCGGGGCGGTGCTGCGTTGCTGATCGCCGCCTTGGCGGTAAGTGGCCGTACCGAGATCACCAACGCCGCAACGGTTGGCCGCGGCTACGAGCACCTTGAAAGCAAGCTTCGCACCATCGGTGCCGACGTGCGCGTGTTGGGATAGAAAAACAGGCTGATCACATCAGCCTGTTTTTCTGTTTATTTTGCACCGTTTGCGGGGGTGTTCTGCTTTTCAAAGGCAATAGCACCGTCTTTTACGGTGGCGAGAACCGTGTCACCTGCCTTGATCTGCCCCTCAAGCATTGCGCCCGAGAAGGTATCCTCTACCATGCGCACGATCGCACGGCGCAGGGGGCGCGCACCGTATACGGGGTCAAAGCCCTCCTTTGCCACCGCTTCTGCAACGCTCTCGTCAAAGGTCACGTCAATGCCAAGTGCTGTAATGCGTGCCTTTACGTCGTTTAGCATCAGCGTTGCAATGGCGCGGATATCGTCCTTTTCCAGCTTGTTAAAGATGATAATATCGTCAATACGGTTCAAAAATTCGGGGCGGAAGGTCGCCTTTAGCGCCTCCATTACCTTGGCGTCGGTCGCCTTTTTTTCACCCGTTGCGGCACTTTCTTGTGCAAAGCCAAGCGCGCCGCGCGAGGGGGCGGTCAATGCCGAGGCGCCCACGTTTGAGGTCATGATCAGCACCGTGTTTTTGAAATCCACGCGCCGCCCCTGCGAGTCGGTCAGTATCCCGTCCTCCAGCACCTGCAGCAAAATGTTAAATACGTCGGGGTGTGCCTTTTCAATCTCGTCAAACAGTACCACCGAATAGGGCTTGCGGCGGATCTTTTCGGTCAGTTGTCCGCCCTCCTCAAAGCCTACGTAGCCGGGAGGGGAGCCGATCAGCTTTGACACGCTGTGCTTTTCCATATATTCCGACATATCAATGCGGATCATGGCGTTTGCATCGCCAAACAGCAGCTCCGCCAGTGCCTTTGTCAGCTCTGTTTTTCCTACGCCCGTAGGGCCAAGAAAGATAAAGGAGCCAATCGGGCGCTTCGGGTCCTTTAACCCCATTCTGCCGCGGCGAATCGCCTTTGCCACAGCCGTTACTGCCGCATCCTGCCCAATTACGCGCGCCTTTAAGAGCGACTCAAGATTGAGCAATCGCGCGCTTTCCTCCTCAAGCAGGCTGTTTACGGGAATGCCCGTCCACTGTGTTACCACGTCGGCAATGTCGTGCTCGGTTACAGTCAGCGCGAGGTCGCCCACGCCTGCCTTCCATTCTGCCATTGCCTTGTCATAGCTCTCACGTAGTGCCTTTTCCTCGTCACGCAGGCTTGCCGCGCGCTCAAAATCCTGCGCCGATACCGCCTCCTCCTTTTCCTGCGCCAGCCTTTGCAGCCGATCCTCGGTTTCCTTTAAGTCGGGCGGCGAGGTGTGTGCCGAAATGCGCAGGCGCGAGGCTGCCTCATCAATGAGGTCGATCGCCTTGTCGGGGAGATAACGGTCGTTGATATAGCGCCCCGAAAGGCTTACAGCCGCATTGATCGCCGCATCCGAGATCTTTAATTTGTGGTGTGCCTCGTATTTGTCACGCAGGCCCTTTAAAATGAGGATCGCCTCCTCGGGGGTGGGCTCACCCACCAAAACCGACTGAAAGCGGCGTTCAAGTGCCGCGTCCTTTTCAATATGCTTGCGGTATTCCGCAATCGTGGTGGCACCGATCACCTGCATTTCGCCGCGCGCAAGGGCGGGCTTGATGATGTTGGCGGCATCCACCGCGCCCTCCGCGGCGCCCGCACCCACAATGGTGTGGATTTCGTCAATAAACAGGATAATGTTGGGGCTTTTGGCAACCTCGCCCATTACGTTTTTGAGGCGCTCCTCAAATTCGCCGCGGTATTTTGCACCCGCGATCATGCCTGCCACGTCAAGTGTAAACACGGTTTTGTCCTTCAGCGTTTCGGGCACTGCACCGTCTACGATCTTCTGTGCCAGCCCCTCAACCACCGCCGTTTTACCAACACCCGGCTCGCCAATGAGGCAGGGGTTGTTTTTGCCGCGGCGGGAAAGAATTTGGATCACGCGCTCGGTTTCCTTGTCGCGCCCGATAATGGGGTCGATCTTGCCCTCACGCGCAAGGGCAGTGAGGTCACGTCCAAACGAGGCAAGCGTTGGGGCATTTGCCACACCGCCCTTGCCGCGTGCATTGGCACCTTCATCGTTGCCGCCCTGCCTTGGAGCCGAGCCAAGCAGTGTGATAATTTCTTGCGTGAGCGTATCGACAGATGCCTGCAAATGCTCTAAAATTTTTACGGCAACCGCATCGCGCTCGGCAAGCAGAGAAAGCAGCAGGTGCTCGGTGCCAATGTAGCTCTGCCCGCCCTTGGTTGCCTCCATGGCAGAGCCCTCGATGATCTTTTTGGTGCGCGGGGTCATATCGGCGGGCGAAACGTTGCTCTCGCTACCAATGCCCGTTAATTCTTCAATACGGTCCTTAATTTTTTCAACCGTGACGCCGTATTTGGCAAGCAGCTTTGCGGCAACGCTGTCGGATTCTGCGGCAAGTGCAAGCAGAATATGCTCCGAGCCGATGTAGGTGTGCCCCAGGCTGCGCGCAAAGCGCAGGGCGTTATTGAGTGTATTTTGTGCTTTTGCGGTAAATCGGTTAGCCATGCTGTTTTACCTCCAGTGCGTTTTTGATAAATGCCGCGCGCAGTGCATCACGCTCTGCGGCGGTTTTGGGGGGCGTTGCCTCGTTTGCGGTCAGCATAGCGGGCATCACGCAGATGAGCAGGGCATTGAGTGCCTCGGCTGAAATTGAGGTGATCATCCCCTCCGCGATCCCCAGCTTAATATCCTTGTAAAGGGAGAAAAATTCCTCTGAGCTAATGCGGGTTGCGTAACGCAAAATGCCCTCGGCGCGGTGGATCCTATCCTCAAGCTGTAGCCGTGCCTCGCCCATGATTTGCCCGCGCAATTGACGCTCCTTGCCGATGATATTCTGCACGGTTTCTTCCAATTTATGCAAAATATCCTCCTCCGAAAGCCCCAGTGTAACCTGATTTGAAACCTGATACAGGCAACCGTGTGCGGCTGATCCTTCTCCCCATATGCCGCGGATGGTCAGCCCCAGCTTTGAAAGCTGGTGTGAAAGGGATGCAATCATGCCGTGCTCGGTGAGTGCGGGGAGAAAAAGCATGACCGAGGCACGCAGACCCGTGCCGAGGTTGGTTGGGCAGTGCGTGAGATACCCAAGCCGTTCGTCAAAGGCTATGTCAAGTGCCGCATCCAGCTTGTCGTCACATTCGGCGGCAAAGCGGTAAGCATCACGAAGTGATAGCCCCGGTAAAATGCACTGCAAACGAATATGATCCTCCTCACACGCCATCAGATAAAGGCTTTTGTTGTCGCAGCGAAAGAGCGCACGTGCGCCCTTGGCATCTGCAAACGCGGGGCTGATAAAATGCTGCTCCATCAGCGCCCGTGTCGCCACGGGGGAAAGGCTTCCCATATCAACTCTTGTAAAATCAGCACCGTTTAGTGCCTTTTCAATGCTTTCTGCGATCTCCCTTGCCTTTTCGTTTGTCAGCCTTTTTCCAAACGCAAAGCCGTTTAGGTTTCGTGCAA
The DNA here is from genome assembly GCA_045652845.1 of Eubacteriales bacterium. Lineage (GTDB taxonomy): Bacteria > Bacillota > Clostridia > Oscillospirales > CAG-272 > Firm-07. The sequence continues at coordinate 7,117 of JAZOLJ010000038.1, forward strand.
ATCGGATGCGAGAGGAGATCACAGTATCCGACTCTGTTCCTTTTACTTGATACCAAGACATACTATCACTCCTTTTCACCGTTGGTGATGGCGCGGATCTCATCGCGCAGGCGTGCTGCCTCCTCAAAGCTCTCGCTTTCAATCGCAGCCTTCAAGCTGCTTTTCAGAGCTTCAAGGCGGTTTTTCTTGTCAAGCACCGCCTGCCGCTTGGCAGGGCACCGCCCCGTGTGCGTTGCATTGCCGTGCATGCTGCGAATGCTGGGCTCCAGCTGCTCGGCAAAGGTAGCGTAGCAGGTGGGGCAACCAACCTTGCCCCCCTTCGCAAGCTCTGCCCACGTGGCACCGCATTGCGGGCAGGTGATGGAGGGCTTTACCGTGGGCATTTGCGTAAACTCAAAAATATCGCCAAAGAGATTCGGCAGCTCGCTCGCAAAAAAACTGCCAAACGGATTGCTCGCACCCTTGGCACTGCCAAGCAGCCCCGCCTCGGCGGCGCAGCTTTGGCAAAGCGAAATGCTTATACCGTGTCCGTTGGTTTGCTTTTGATAAAGAAGAGTAGCCTCTCTTTCTCCGCATTTTTCACATTTCATTGATCCTCACCTCATGATTATTGCATTAAAGAAAGCAACACGTGCTTAAAAATTTGCGCCCGCACCGTGGCTCTGCCCGTGGGTACCACGTCCGAGAGGGCTGATGCCGAGATCGCACGGCTCACGATCACCGCCTCGCGCGGTGTAATGATATTGTTGTCGCGCAGATTGCAGAGGTAAGCGTTTGCCTCGCCCTCTTCCAGTGTATTGCCGATGGCGTGGAAAAAATGCATCAGATATTCATCACGGTGCATTTGCTTGCGCACGATGCGAATACATCCGCCGCCGCCGCGGCGCGATTCGGTCAGATACCCGCGCTCGGGGGTAAAGCGGGAGGTGATCACGTAGCTGATCTGGCTTGGCACGCAGCCAAGGCTTTGTGCCAGCTCGTTGCGCTGCAGCTCCAGCGCGCCGCCACTCTCCTCCAGCATTTCTTCAATCAGCTTTGCAATTTGATCGGTTAACATGAGTGCCTCCTTTGACTTTCTTTGACCTTTGCTGACTTTAGTATAAATTGAAAGTCAAACAAAGTCAAAGTCAAACAAGGTCAAAAACAAACAACTACACCCGATTACAGCTGATTATTTAAATTTATCGTGTACTTTCCTTCAAATTTCTCGTTTTTTTGTTTTCTTGCAGCGAAAGGAAAAAGGCTCCCACACCAAGGGGAGCCTTAAGAGGCTATTGACTCAAATATCCGCCGAATTCGCGGTTGTAAACGGTTGCAAGCGCATCCCAGGTCGCGCGATCCACCTCGCCTGTTTCGGGCAGGGCGTGCTTTTTCTGAAATTCGCGCACGGCAGCGGCAGTTTCGGCATCGTATATGCCGCTTTGCGGCACGTTGTCAAAGCCCTCGTAGATCAGCTCCAGCTCGCCGAGCGCATACTGGATCAGCCGTACCAAAAAGCTCTCGTCGCCCTCACGGAGCGCGTAGCCGGGGGAAAGGCGCGGAAATTGCGCCAAGGGTACTGGGGCTGCCTCGCGCTTTTTCGACTCCCGATAGCGCAGAAATAAAAGCTCCCACAGAGCCTGGTCTACCGCATCGCTTTCAGGCAAGCCCTCCTCGCGCTGAAAGGCGTGCACCGCATCGCGTGTGGCTGTATCGTAAATGCCATCGATCGGGGGCGCGGGGATATTCTCATTTACGTAGGAAAGCTGCCGCAGGTAGCGCTGCAAATTGCGAATCGCCTCCTGCTCGTTTCTCTTTGTCGTTGCCATGATTACCCTCCAATCTCAAAGCCTGGGTATTGCCCCTCGCCCAGGCGTGCGCCGTTAAACAGATCACTGTAAACGTCGGTAATGGCATTCCACGTAATTGCCGATACCGTGCCGTTAACGGGGAGCGCAAATTGCTCCTGAAAGGCGATCACCGCCTCACGCGTGCGCGGACCGAAATATCCCGTTACGTCCACCGTGGGGATAGAGGTAAAGCTTTCGGCAATATAGTTGAGATACTGCTGCAAAAGGCGCACGTCCTCGCTGTCAGACCCGATGCGCAGCACCACTCCGGGGAAGGGGATGACGTTGCCCTCCACGTATTCGCGCCCAATGGTGGATACAATACCAAGATACGCATCGTAAATGGCATCCCACGTGACCTCACCCACAATACCGTCCGCCACCAGGCCAAAGGTGTTTTGCGCGTCTACCACCGCCGCGCGCGTGCTGTTGCCGTATACGCCGTCAATGGGTAGAGACGGTATGGTGTTATAAAAGCTTGAAAGATAGTTGATATAATACTGCAGGTTGGCAACGTTGGTGCCTGTATCTCCCTCACGCAGCACTCCGGGGTATTGCTGCGTGACCTCCTCTATCGTTACCCCCTCGGAGTCGATCTCGTTGAGGCGCTTTACGGCGTTGTAGATGCGGCGGATGTAATACCAGGTTGCCTTTCCCACCACACCGTCGGCGGCAAGCCCGAATATTTCCTGAAAGCGTCGCACCGCCGCCTCTGTATCGGTGCCGAAAATGCCATCCACCTGCAGGATCTTTGGAATAGAGGGATAGTTGCTTGAAATGCGATTGAGGCGAAGCTGTATCACGCGCACGTCGTCATTGACGGAACCAAGCTGCAGCGGCACGGTGGGGGCCGTGTCGGTTGCGCCCACCGTGGGGGCGTTTTCTACCAGATTGATGTCGTCACCGTAATAATAGGTTAAAATTTCATAGGGTGTCATGCCCTGCTCGGCAAGCTCAACCGTCCCCCATTGTGATAGCCCCTCGCAGCTTACCTCACGCCCGTCGCAGTAAAGGGCAAATAAGGGCTCTACGCTCCCTTGCCGCACGATATAATCGTTAAAAAGCTGCCCCGTCAGCTCCTTGATATTTTCAAAAATATCGCGCCCCTCCACAAAGGATTGGTCAATCGACGTGGAATTGGTAATATCAAAATCATATCCGCGCGAGCGATAATATTCGGTATAAATGCGGTTCAGGGCAAAGGATACCTGCGCGTAGATATTGGCGCGGATCGCGTTTTCGGGCCAAGTGGGGTAAATTTCACTGGAGGCAACGTTTGCCACGTAATCAAGAAAGGGGAGCGTGACGTTGCGTGCATTCTGCTCGGGTCTGCCGAGGTGCACGGTGATCTCCTCGGGGATAAAGGGTGTTGTTGGCATAGCTCCTCCTTTCAAAGCGTTGGCGGCGTGTTTTCAAACAGATTCGGTCGCTTTACGGCAAAGCCGTCGGGATATCGGTTTTCGGGCACGGGAATAAGGTCGGCTTGCTGCATGGCAATGATGCCGTCAAAGATCGGTACCTCGTTGTAGATCGCCTGCTCGTATCCCTCGCGTACCACTGATATATTATAGGTGGAAAAGGGCGGCACCGAGGAGGGGCGCTGCGAGTCGCTGCGCGCGGGTGCGGGGAGAGCCACACGCGGTGTTTTGCCATCGCCACCCGTTTGCAGCTCGTATAGCACGTTGCTGCCGTCAGCACGCGTGTCGCTTACCGTTACCTGTGCGCCGCTTAAGGGGATCGCCGTGTTTGCTGTGGTGACCTGTACCACCAAAAAGCCCGTGCCCGCCATGCGGGGGAGTTCGCTTTCTCTGTTCATTCGTCAGCCTCCTTTCGTTTCCTTTTCAGTATATGCGGGAGCCCCCCTGTCGTGCATTTCTTGCGCGCAGCGCGCAAAAAAGCGGCGTGTAAAAATTTTTTATAATAGCTCTTGATTTTTGCGTTTTGCTGTGCTATAATATAATGCGTTCGCCGGAATGATGGAATTGGCAGACGTGCTGGACTCAAAATCCAGTGGTAGCGATACCGTGCGGGTTCGACCCCCGCTTCCGGCACCAACAAAGGGGCGCCCGAATGGGCAGCCCCTTTTTTGGTGCTTTGGAAGTGGGGGGCTGCGCCCCGCAGTATGCCAAAAATTTTGCAAAGATATGACGGGCGCAGGGAAGAACGCCGCGCGTTCTTCCAAAGTCGCGAAGCGACTTAGAAACGCATTCCGGCACCAAAAAAAGAGGCTCCCATGCGGGAGCCTCTTTTTTGATGCTTGGGAAGTGGGGGCTGCGCCCTGCAGAACGGCACAAAGCCCCAAGGTTACTTTTTGTGGCTGTTGCAAAGAAATTATTTTTGTGCTAAAATGATAGTGCTATATTAGAAAAATTGCGGAGGTGCGTATGCTTGGTGCTATTATCGGCGATATTGTGGGGTCGCCTTATGAATTTAGGTCGGAAAAGGTGAAGGATTTTCCGCTTTTTTCGGCGGATTCGCGCTTGACGGACGATAGCCTGATGACCATAGCCGTTGGGTGCGCCTGCGCCACCGCTGCGCTGGATGACGAGGCGCATTTTAAAAATACCCTCACGCGCTTTATGCGCGAGATCGGCAGACTTTACCCATCGGCGGGCTACGGTGGGCGTTTTTACGAATGGCTGTTTGATGATAGCATGGGTGCTTACGGCAGCTACGGAAACGGCTCTGCCATGCGTGTTTCGCCCGTGGCGTGGGTCGCCGCCTCGCTTGAGGAGGCAGAACGGCTTGCCGCGTGGAGTGCAGAGATCACGCACGATCACCCTGACGGCGTGCGCGGCGCGCAGGCGGTGGCTGCGGCGATCTATCTTGCAAGAGAGGGAAAAAGCAAGCAGGAGATCAAGGCATACGTCAATAAGACCTATTACGGGCTTGATTTTACGCTTGCCGAGATCCGCGCCGATTATCGCTTTGACGTGACCTGCCACGGCAGCGTGCCGCAGGCAATCGTGGCGTTTTTGGAGGCAGAGGATTTTGAGGATGCCATTCGAAACGCGGTTTCCCTTGGCGGTGACGGTGACACGCAGGCGGCGATTGCCGGCTCTGTTGCAGAGGCGTTTTACGGCATTCCCGAGGAGCTGCAGGAGCAGGCGCTCTCCTACATGGATGATACCGTGACCGATTATTATTTTACCTACGCAGACGAGCTTTATCGCTAAACGCTACCCGTTTGCCACCTTTTTTGACAAAAATCACCACCCGTTGCCGTTTTTCATAGCATAAGAAGGGGAAAACTAAATACCCAATTTTGAAACGAGGACTTCTTATGCATGCGGTTGTTTTAACCGCGCTGGGTGTTGGCGGTGCCACGGTCTTTGGCGCGGTGATGGGATTTTTATTTCGTGGGCTTGCCCTGCGGCACGGCGGGGCAATTCTGGGGTTTGGTGCGGGAGTGATGCTTGCGGCATCGGTGCTGGGGCTGATCCTCCCCGCCGTGGAGCACGGCGGAAAACACGGCCTCACGGTATCGGTTATCGGCATTTTTGTGGGGGCGATAAGCCTTTATCTGATCGAACGGCTTTTGCCGCACGTGCACGGCGCAATGGATTGCACACACACCGCGACCTGCCGCGACGTATCAAGGGAAAGAGTGCTGCTTTTTGTGCTGGCGATCGCGCTGCACAATTTGCCTGAGGGGATTGCCGCAGGCGTTGGCTTTGGCACGGGAAATATGTCGGATGCACTCTTGATCGCAGGCGGCATTGCGCTGCAAAACGTGCCTGAGGGCATGGTGATCATCGGTCCGATGCTGGGGGCTGGCTTTTCACCCCGCAAAACCTTTTTTTACGCACTGCTTACGGGGATAATTGAGGTGGTGGGCACCTTTATCGGCTACTTTGCCGTGGGGCTTGCCACGGCGGTGTTGCCCTTTGCGCTTGCCTTTGCGGGCGGATGTATGCTGTATGTGATCAGTGACGAGATCATTCCCGAAATGAACGACGGGGGCAGGGCTGCCCCTGTCTTCAGCCTGCTCGCGGGCTTTTGCTTGATGCTGATCTTGAGTGTTCGGCTATAACCCAAAAAAGCCGTTGCATATCGCAACGGCTTTTTTGCTGTCAAAATGTTTATCGAAACTCTGCTAATAAGTCTTGCAAGGGCTCTTTTTTTATGTTACAATAGAATAAGTCCCAATATAAAAGGAAATAACTATGAAGCCGAAAATATCGCTATTGCCTCAAAGTCGCCCCACCACGCGCGCATTGCTTTTGCGCGGGTGTCGCTTGCGAGGTGGTGGGATTTTTCGCTGAACGTCTATTTATATATCAAGGAGGGAGATTAAAAATGTCTGTGATTCATATCAATAAAAGCAATTACGAAGCCGAGGTCTTGCAAAGCGACAAGACTGTTTTGATCGATTTTTATGCCGATTGGTGTGGCCCTTGCCGCATGGTTGGCCCTATTGTAGAGGAGATCGCGGCTGAGCATCTCGAATATAAGATCTGCAAGGTTAATGTGGATGAGGAGCAGGAGCTTGCCGCGCAGTTTGGCGTCATGAGCATTCCTTCGCTGTTTGTTCTTAAAAACGGCAAGGTTGTAAACCAAACGCTCGGTGCGCAGCCCAAGGCGCGCATACTTGACCTGCTGCAGTAATTCTATGGCAGATAAGATCTATGATATTGCCGTTATCGGCGGCGGGCCTGCCGGTTATACGGCGGCACTGTACGCCGCACGTGCAGGGTATACCGTTGCGGTGATAGAAAAGCTTGCCGCAGGCGGGCAGATGGCAGAAACCGCAATGATCGATAATTACCCCGGCTTTGAGGCGGGTGTTGACGGCTTTACGCTCGGTGCTAAAATGCAGCAGTGTGCCACGCGCTTCGGTGCGGAGGTGATCAGTGCCGAGGTACGTACCGCAGAGCTTGCCACTACCCCCAAAAGGCTTGTGACAGATAGCGGCGAGCTGCTGGCAAAGGCAGTTATCGTGGCAACGGGTGCCGTGCACCGTCACCTTGGTATTGCAAACGAGCAAGAGCTGGTTGGCAGGGGCGTTGGCTACTGCGCCACCTGTGACGGTATGTTTTACCGCGGCAAGACCGTTGCCGTGGTGGGGGGCGGTAATTCGGCTGCCGCCGATGCGCTGTATCTCTCTAAAATTTGCAAAAAGGTTTTTGTCATTCATCGCAGAGATACGCTGCGTGCCACCAAAATATACCATGAGCCGCTGCTGCGTGCCGAAAACGTGGAGATAAAGTGGAACAGGCGCGTTGCGGACCTGCGCTTTGACACAAGGCTACAGGGCGTGGTGCTTGAGAGCACCGTTGACGGCGCGCGCGAGGAGCTTACGCTCGACGGGCTCTTTATCAGCATTGGGCGCACCCCCGCAACCAAGCTGTTCGAGGGGCAGCTGATGCTTGACGGGCAGGGCTATATCGTTGCCGATGAAAGCACAAGAACGAGCATTGCGGGCGTATTTGCCGCAGGCGACGTGCGCGCAAAGCCATTGCGCCAGATCGTTACCGCCACCGCTGACGGCGCTGTGGCAGCCCATTTTGCAGAGGAATATCTCACGCAAGCGTGAAACGTCTGCATGCTGCAGCAAAATTTATTATTAAATATCATTATAAGAGTATAAAAAGGAGTTTTAGCATGAGAATTGAAGAGATCGACAAAAATTTGTTGATCGAAACCGATGTAACCGAGCCCGACCTCGTTTGGTTTCATATCGAGGACGCACCTTTTCAAATTTACGGCGTTAAATTCGAGGAGAGTGAGGGCTTTTATACGCGCATGCCAAGGGCTGCGGCAGAGCCCGTGTCGCGCGGTGTTTTCAGGCTTAGCAAACACACGGCGGGCGGTCGTGTGCGCTTTCGCACCGACTCGAAGTACATCGCTATTAAGGCTGTGATGAGCAACATGGCACCCATGTCGCATATGCCCAGAGTAGGGCAGAGCGGCTTTGATCTTTACCGTAAGGTCGAGGGGCTTGATGGCGGCAGGGAAATGCACTATAAGTCCTTTATTCCGCCCCAGGATATTACCGAAGGATACTCCTCGGGCAACCGCACCGACGGGCAGTACTGCGATTACACGATCAATTTCCCGCTTTACGATAGGGTAAAGGCACTGTACATCGGTTTGAAAAAGGGCTCTCATCTGAGTGCACCCACGCCCTACACGATCGAGAAGCCTATTGTTTTTTACGGGCATTCCGCAACACAGGGTGCCGTGGCTTCGCGTCCCGGTAATTCCTACCCCACCATGATCTCCCGTATGCTGGATGCAAACATTGTAAATCTTGGCTTTGCGGGCAATGCAAAGGGCGAGTTTCCGATGGCAGAGTACATTGCTACGCTTGATATGACCGCATTTGTCTTTGACTATGACCATAACACCCCCAGTGAGCAAAACCTTATTGACACGCACTGGCCCTTTTATAAAAAGGTGCGCGAGGCGCACCCCGATATCCCGATCATCTTTATGACAGCCTCAAACGTCAAGATCCTCGGTAACGTCAACTACGCGGGGCGCGGCTTCCTTTACACGCGCCGCGAGATCATCCGCAAGAACTATGAGGATGCCGTTGCCGCAGGCGACAAAAACGTGTATTTTGTCGATGGCGAGCAGCTCTTTGAGGGTGAGATGTGGGATACCTGCACCTCTGACGGTGCACACCCCAACGACCTCGGCTTCTTCCGCATCGCGCAGGTGATCCGCGACGTGCTCAAAAAGGCACTGAAAATATAATAAAATCATATCCCCGTGTATCGTTTTGTAAGATACACGGGGATAATTGCACGGTATGCAAAGTATATGGAAGCCCGATCTTGAGTATGGTAAAAAACAGATCAAAGTATTTTTCGCGGTTATCGGAAATTTATTTGCGGTTGACGGTAAAGATACGGTTAAACCAACGGCTGCCGCGCGGTGCGGTTATAATGTCATACACGGTGAAAAGGATAAAATACGCAACAAGCCCCAGCGCGGCTATCAGGGGATAGCGCAGGAGGGGGGCGCCCTCAAAGGGAGAGTGAATGATAAACATCGAGTTTTGGTCGTATGCCATCTCGTAGGAGCCAAGCGCCTCAAGCACAACGTTGCAGTAAATACCGATCACGTACATTGCCAAAACCGAGATGGTTATGTTTCGCATATTGCGAAAGAAATTGGGGCGAAGAAGCCCAAAAACGGGGATCAGCAGCACGTTAAACAGGAGCGTGGCATGTGCCACAATGCTCTTTGTCACCTCAAAATCGGCAAGAGTCGGATTTGTTATAAAATCCACGTTTGCAAACATCCCAACAAGCGTGGAGACGATGCCAAACCAAAAGACGTAATCGGAAAGCAGAAGGGCAATTTTGCTGTCTTTGTTGGAAAGCAGCCCGTAGATAAGGGCACACCACATCACAACGTTGCAAGGGTAGATCGGCAAAATAAGGTTCGGTGTTTCGGCAAGATACGCAATGCCGCCGCCCGCAAAGAGCAAACGATAAAGAAAAGAGCTGTAATGAAATGCAATGGTAACAAGTGGCGCAATCAGCAAAACCGCACGCTGCGCGCGCCCACCTCGCACCCATTTTTTTGCGGCAATCAGCAAAGCTGTTATGATAAGTATCTGAATGACGTTGAAGATAATAAGTGTTCCCATTTTTCTTGCCTCCTTGCATACAGGCGATAAAACGATTATAGCACAGTGACGCCATTTTGTCGATAGTAAAAACAAAATCCGCAAGAATATCCGTGCGGTTTTATGCGCCAAGCCTTGCGGGCTTGCGCCGAGAATCCGCAAAGCGGCTCATCAACCCACGCCCTGCAGCACTCTTGGGGGCGTCCCCCTCGTCACCACTTGTCACAGCTTGCTCTAAAAGCAGCTCAAATTCAACCCGTTTTGCACTTTAGCTAAAGCCAAGGCTCTAAGGCAAGCGGGGAAAGAGCTTTCTAAACAAAAATCACCCGCCGTCTTTTATAGATAGCAGGTGATTTTTTTGTTTGTGGCAAGGGAAGCAAATGATCAATTTGATTTAGCCCCCTTGATTTTTGCTGCCATTCATTATTTCTCTTCTTTTAGCAAATAATAACGGTGAATTCACAAACGGAGGTATTTATGTGTACGGCTATTTGCTATAGAAATAACGCTTCGTATTTTGGCAGAAATCTGGATTTGGACCGCGGATACGGGGAAAGGGTTGTGATCACTCCGCGACAGTATGAAATTAAAATGCGCTGCAAGAAGCCGATCCGATCGCATTATGCAATGATCGGTATGGCTACCGTTATCGAGGATTTTCCTCTGTACTATGAAGCCACAAACGAGATGGGACTGAGCATGGCAGGCTTGAGCTTTCCAGAAAACGCCGTCTACTATAATTTTTCACAGGGGAAAGACAACGTTGCTCCGTTTGAGTTTATTCCTTGGGTCTTGGCAGGGTGCGCCTGTGTTGATGAAGTAAAGGTGCTTCTTGATAAAATCAATTTGGTCAATATCGACTTTAGCGAGCAGCTGCCTCTGTCACCGCTGCACTGGATGATCAGTGACAAAAAATGTAGCATCGTAGTCGAACCCTTGAAGGATGGGCTTAAAATATACGACAATCCGTTTGAGGTCCTGACCAACAATCCGTCCTTTGAATTTCACCAAACAAACGTAAGTCATTATATGGGACTCAGCGTCGGTCGGTCAATCTCTCAATTCGGATCAAGCATACCCGTGAAAAATTACAGCTTAGGTATGGGGGCGCTTGGTTTGCCGGGGGATTTTTCAAGTGCTTCGCGGTTTATCAGGGCTCTTTTTGTAAAAGAAAACTCGGTATCGGAGCGTGACGAAAAATCAAACGTGACTCAGTTTTTTCATGCTTTGAATTCCGTTGCAATGCCAAAGGGGTGCGTTCGGACTACGGATGGCTTTGAATATACGCGCTACAGCAGCTGCTGCAATGCGGATAGGGGGATTTATTATTACACGACCTACAATCATCTTGAGGCAACCGCGATCGATATGCACGGTGTTGACCTGAATCAATCCCGCCTATACACCAATGATGTAAAAGGGTTGTAAATATAGCCGAGGAAAGCCGAACCTACAAGGCTTGGGTAGACAAAAACGCGCTCTGACTGCAGGAAAATGCCTTGTAATATCCGCATATTACTGCAGCAATTTCCCTTGCCATAAATTGATATGAGGACACATTTTAATTAGGTGTATTTTATCACATTTTAGAGATTAATTCAAGAGAGAAAAGGCGAAAGCCGAAAAAAGAAAATCCGAACACTCAAAAGGGTGTTCGGATAAATCTGCTTTGGCTGAGAAGGTGGGATTTGAACCCACGCGCCGCTTTCACGTCCTACGAGATTTCGAGTTTTTCCCCCACCGTCACCCCTCGTCCCTCCTCGTCACAGTTTTTTGCACAAAACAACTCTATTTGCACATAAAGTGTGGCATTTTAAGAAAAGTGCTTGAAAAAGTGATAGAAAACTGATAGAAAAAAGGCAAGATTTTCTGCCTTTTTGGCACCGCATCTATCACTCTGTACACAGGAGATTTACGATGAGTTTGTACCGCCGGTACATTGCCGCAAGAGTCATTCTTTGTTATAATAAAAGCACATTCATATCGCACGTATTTCCGGGCGAACAGTTGATGGCGCGGGAGCGCGCACGGTGGCGTTGACAAAAACGCGCCGCCGTGTTATAATAGAAATCGCAGTCAGACTGCCTTTTTGATGAGATGTTCACCAAAGGAGGTAGTAAAAATGGGCTGCAAAAAAAGATTGAACAAGCAAAAGACCGGGTGCAAGATCTATCAAGCAATTGAGAGGTCGGAGAAAAGCTATGACGAGATTGCAGAAGAACTTGGGCTTCTCAGCTCAAGAGTGATCTACGAATGGGTAAACGGGAACAAGTTTCCGTCACTTACCCGTATAGCGCTCCTTGCTGATTTTTTGGGCGTTCACATCGAAGACCTACTCGAGCTTGAGTAGGTCTTTTCCTTTTTTGTACCGGCAGTACATCGACGAAATTGGAAATATATGCTACAATTTTGTTGTAACACATTGAAAAGTGTGTGAACTTGTGATATAATGTATATCGTAAGAGCAAAACCGTTGCAAAACGGAGAACAATTATCCTCTCGCGTTGAGGGGGTTTCGCCTATGGCATTTTTGCGGAGTGGTGATGGATGCTTGCACATATATGCTTTGTGAGTCTATATACAAGCATAGGAATATCCCGCTTCGGCGGGATATTTTTGCTTTTTGGAGGATTTATGGCAAAGAAGAAACACAATAGAACGCACAACAAAAAAATCTATCAATATGAAGCAAAAACCACGCCGGGCGCGTATGCCTACTACGGCATTCACACAGAGAGGCGGCGCGTGAAAATAGATTTTAAAAGGATGAAAAAGGTCTGCTTGCAGGTGGGACCGAGCGAACTTGTGAAAATAGCCGAAAAGGCATCTCAGATCCCTCGCAATACTACATATTTCATGCCTGCAAAAAAGAAAAGAACAGATTATATCGTCAATGAATTCAGAGATAAAATCGATGCGCTTCGAGAACAGTGGTGGGAACTGGAAAGAGCTTTTCAACACGTAAAATCTCCCCAAAAGGTTTCTGATGAATATCGCCTGGATGCTATCGCTAAAACAAGCTGCGTTGATGATTTGGAAGATATAGACATTGCGGCGATGATGGCGGGCATGCGACGCAAGGTGCCGTACCGAAAGCTTGAGGTATCGGTATGTGCCCAGTTTATACAGCAAATGGCAACCGAGTTGGATGCCATTATGTTGCGTAAGTGCAGATACCTTGGCTTTAACCCTCCCAAAGAGGAGCAGATCAGCCGACCGCAGATGCACACATATCTGCACGGCTATGTACATGGCGCTTGGAACGTTGAAGATGTACCGCATTATCAGGACGTTTATCGCAAGTTTTTTATGATATGGAATTTGCTGAAGCACAACAGCGAAAACCTGTTCGATAAGGTGTTGAATCAGTATCCCGATATGCTGCTGACCGAAACTTATCGCAACGGCGAAATGTCCATGTACTATTTGAAGATCGGCAACGATTATATTGAAAAAATGCTGGACGATCTCAAAGTGTTTTATGAGGATCTGTGCGAGCGTTTCTTTGGCGAGGATAAAGAGGAGTCGCGCTGGAATTACGATGACTATTTCACCAAGGTGATAGATGAATGGAACCAATCGGATGATTGGACACAATGGTAAAGGAGAATTGTGATGAAATTTGAATTCAATGCAAGAAAGTGCCGTGACGTTGGTCTTGAGGTCAAGTATGGCAACGTTGGGAACGTGGTGTTTTTTTATGATCAAATTGAGGAAGCCGCAGGGTACAAGCTGGAGCTGTTCAGACTGGATCTTGATATGAAGCAAAACGGCTTTTTGAAGCCTGCGGAGATACGTAAAAAAAAGGGAGATAAAGAAGATCATCTGCATAGAGGCAAGGAACCTTTTGCAGATGAATATTTGACTGTTGCCGCTCCGGCGTATCAAAGAAATGAATTGATAGCTCAACGGGAGTGGGAGGAGCGGCATGGATATAATGTGATAAAGCGAACTGCATTGGACAGATATCCCTTTTCCAAGGTTAAGCCAATTTGCACATTGGAGATGGAGCGCAATGTGTTTTATGCTTCTGTCAGCTTTCTTCCCGAGGGCAATTATATTTGCCTATTAAAAGCGGAGGATAGGACAGGAAATGAAATCGCGGCTTCAAAGCCTTATTATTTCAAGGTGAAGGCAGACGATATCGGCAAGCGCTTGGATGGCATTGCATCGGGTGTGCGTGCATGTGCGCCGCGTGGTAATGGTGATAAGTATTGATGACAAAAGAGGAAATGGAAATGGAAAAAATCAAGTTATCTGAAGCAAGCATGGCAGAAGTTTATACCGATGAATACGGTTGGGTATCTTCAAAAATTCAATTTACCGTGACAGCAAGCGTCGGGCAAAATCAGCCCGACAATCGTAGAGGCTTTAGCCAAGATAAAGTATATGTAAAGGATGGCGATAGGTATCGCCATTTAACCACTGCCGAGTTCCTAAATATTAACAAGAATCATTTGTATGTTAATTCCCGTTCCAACTATTATTATTCGATAGATGAAAGTAACGCGGTTGAAATTTTTAACCCCGAAGTCACGGTAGATTGGAATGGAATCAAAAGCATCGAGGAGCTTACAAGCATTGAAGTCTATGAGTTCAAAGAAGGGCGGCTCACTCCTCGCACATTGATGGACTATGAAATATTGCCCCAAATGCTTGTGCAATTTTGTGATACGTCATACAAGGGAACCTATATAGTCAAGGAGCGTTTCGAGCAACCCAACCGCGAGAACAAGCTTTGTGTCGTAGAGCCCCTCGTTTCCTTTGAGGGAGACAAAAGACAAGCTGTTGTTATTAATGCCGAGTCAAAGCGATTGTGTACGGTGCCGTATGTGGAATATGAGACGATGCCGAACGAATTCGATGTGTTCAACCAACCCTTGCGCGAGCCGGACCTGCAGGTGCTGTTGAGAAAACAACGACTTTCCAGAGATTCTTCAATTGAAAAGTTCAATTTGTACTGGCAGCCGATCAAGGAAGCGTGTGGCTATACGGTATCCTTGTACAACCACAATGAAGATATGCAATTAAAACACAAGCTATACTTGCTGCAACGCTTTGAAATAGAGCGAAACGTGCATTGGCTGACGATTGATAATTTAATGTCTGATCATTTAATATCGCGTGCGACTTCAGACCGTGGCTTTATCGTCATGCTGGAAGCGGAAGACAGACAAGGCAATATCATTGCCCGCACCCGCGGCATTGACGTTGCAAACGGAAAACCGCAATGGTGGTAAAGAAAGGAGTAAATTATGGCAGTTGTTTCAGGCCCTATGAGTGTTAGGATAAGTGGACCCGTTGTCGTTGCGCATAAGGAAACTAATGAATTCAAAAGTCCCGTACCTACTAACCCCGATTTTGATACGAAAATAAACAGTGGGAGGTTGATGACTTACGTTTGCCGTGAGGATCAAACCTTTAATGTGTATTGGAAGGCGGTAGAGGAAGCTGCCTCCTATACTGTGGAGGCTTATCGATACGTTGATCTTCAACAAACGTGGTACCACCTGACTACAATAGAGGTCAGTCGTTGCGACCATTACGTTTCCATGAGTGGTCTTGTTGGCGATGGATATGCCTTTTGTGTTACGGCAGAAAACAGGAATGGTGAAATAGTAGCACGTTCCGGTGCCGTTAAAATGGGATACGGCCTTGTTTAAAAAAGGGGATTAATATGAATTTGATATGCAAACCATTAATGAACGGCATTATGGCTTATTGGAGCGAGGTGCCTGAAGCGGCTTATTACAATGTTATGCTTTACATCAACGATCAGATGATTTCAAAGCGCATCAATGAGCGCACGGAGCTATACTGTACCTTTACGGGTCTTGCGGCTATTGATAATGTAACACCTTCTGAATTGAAAAGGGTGGGGGTTATTGCAGCACATGCTGGTAGTTTTCGGTACGATAGCACCCACAGCGGTAAGGACTATTACGTGCAAGTGGAAGCGGAAGACCGCATGGGAGAAATAATCGCTGTTACCGACAAGGTAAAATGTGCGGTAAGAGAATTTTGATGAGGAGAAACAGAAATGAGATACTATGAAGAAGAATTAGAGGTTTTGATCAAGGCCGGCGCCAAGGTGGTTGAGGTGGCTTCCTTCGAGTGGGAGCGCGTACACGGATTTGCCAACTATGTGGCAGAGGATCTGAATATCGATTGGTATTCCTGGAGCAGCGTTTCAGGGCTCAAGGTCTGGACGGGAGAGAGCTTCAAGGTCATCAATCCCGATTGTGCGACCCTGCCGCAGGTGCTCGATTATTACATCAAGGCAGAAAGCGATATACTGCTGGTGCTGGAGGATTTCCACCCCTACAGCGAGGCGAACAATCCCGTCAACATCCGCTACTTGCGCGAGATGATGCGCGCGCAGAGCTATCAGGATGGCTATCAAAAAGCAATTATTTTAAGCTCGCCCAGCAAGTTTGTGCCTGAGGAGCTTTCCAAGGAGCTGCCCGTGATCGAGGTGGATCTCCCCGACCGTGATACTATCGCCGTGATTGCGGATAGCGTTGTGGCGGAGTATGCCGATTACTGCGTGGAAACCGAAGTTACGCCCAAGCTGCTTGAATCCGCACTTGGTTTGACTGTAATGGAGGCGCGCCTTGCCTTTGCCAAGGCAATCATTCAGAACCGTAAGCTGACCGAGGAGGAGATTCCGCTCATCATCAGTGAAAAGGAGCAGATCATTAAAAAGAGCGGTCTGCTTGAATACTTCCATCCCAAGGAATATCTGTCGAGCGTCGGCGGTCTTGAAAATCTGAAGGAATGGATCCACCGTCGCGGTAATGCTTACAGTGACGAGGCAAGAAAATTCGGCCTCAATACCCCTCGTGGCGTGCTGCTTTTGGGCGTGCCCGGATGCGGTAAGTCCCTCACGGCAAAGGCCATTGCAAACGAGTGGAAGTTCCCGCTTCTGCGCTTTGACCTTGGCAAGGTGTTCGGCGGTATCGTGGGCGAGTCTGAGCGCAATATACGCTACGCACTTGACGTGGCAAAGACCATTTCTCCCTGCGTGCTTTGGATCGACGAGATCGAAAAGGGACTCAGCGGCTCGCAGAGCAGCGGCAGAACCGACGGTGGCACCAGTGCCCGTGTGTTCGGCACGTTCCTTACATGGATGCAGGAGAAAAAGGAGCCCGTGTTCGTTGTGGCAACCGCCAACGATATCAGCTCCTTGCCGCCTGAATTGCTTCGTAAAGGCCGATTTGACGAGATCTTTTTCGTGGATCTGCCCTCGGCAGGTGAGCGCGAAAACATCTTTAAGATTCATTTGAAGAACAAGAACCGCGATGCCGCGGCACTTGGACTTGATATGAAAAAGCTGGTCAAGGCAAGCGAGGGCTTTTCGGGTGCGGAAATTGAGGAGGTCGTCAGCGAGGCGCTTTTCAATGCCTATGCCGCAGGACAACGAGATCTTGAAATGAAAAATCTCCTTGAGTGCATCGAGGCCACCTCTCCGCTTTCCCGCACGATGGCGGAAACCATTGCCAATCTGCGCAAGTGGGCAGAGCAACGCGCAAGACTCGCCAGCAAGGACAAGCCCGAAGAGGTCAAGGAACTCGGTGAAGAGGTCCCCAGACTCCAACAGGAGTATAAAAACCCCTTTATCAGCAGAAAGGGCAAGGAATGATTCAGGATAAGATTGTAACGATCACAAAAGAGAATCGCTTTGACAAGGGATGGACACTGTTTCGTCCCTTCGAGCCGAGCGTGACAAAAAATCGGCTGTTTTCTCCGCTGACAGTGCGCGATCTTGTTAGTGCGATCACGCGATGCGACTCTGTTTTTATGATCTTGTCAGAGCCCTGTTTGCCGAGTAGCGTGCTCGAAGAGTTGAAATGGGCAAATCCCTATATCAATATCACGCTGATCGCGAAAAATCAAGGCGTTGCGGATTGTTACTTAAATCTGAAATTTGCAAAGGTGACACTTGATCCAACAGTTGACATCAATTATGTGGGTGTGCACGGCAAAAACACTCTTTGCGTGATGATCGCCGATGCGTTTATCGCAACGGACGACACGCCGGAGCGAGCGTATTTGAGTAAGGATAAGGGTGTAGAATCTTTTGCGTATTTATCCGGAGCGCGGGAGGTTTTGATCGTTGATCCTGCCGGAACGGGGGATTTTTCCGCCCTTGTGGCAGCTTGCAAAGCAAACCGAATTGCCGTGCATTATGCAATTGATCCGAAAAGTTTCGATAAGAGCATTTTCGAGCGCGTAAAGAGCACCGGCGCCACCTTGTTGCTTGGTATGCATCTGCACGGTGGCATCTACCTGGCTTATGATACCGGAAGACTCTACCGTGTGCAATGCTTGGCAAATGGTGTAGCATTGCCGTACGAGATCGGTAATCTTTCCTTGTTTGTGTCCAATCTGTATCAAAGCCTGCTTTGTGAGGATCAAGTGTCAATGTCGAGTATCGGAAAAAACACGTATGTCTGCTTGCATGGGCGAATCAAACAGTTGGATATTCAAGCGCAGAAGACCCTCAATATTCCTGCTGCGCTTGAAACCATGGAGGATTTTTTGACCGAGTGCTTTGATCGTAGCGTTACAGATTCCCACAACGATTATTGCGCAGAAGCAAAGCAGGTGGTTTATAAATTTATATTAACGCCGCCTATTTTTGATGAGAGCTACCGTGTGTCGGCAATTTATAACGATGCAGTAGCACTGAACAAGAAATTACAAGCGGTGCAGATTGATTGGAAATCTATCATTCAAGATTACCAAAAGATTACCGAAACGCGTGGCATAGATGCTTTGTGTGGCGAGATCAAAAACCTTATTGTGTGGTTGAAAAATGCAACGACGCGATGCGATTATAAAGGCTATGCGCGTTCAATGAAGCATCTGTTAGAAATTCAAACGGATACGGAGCACAGACTGTTCTCGTTGCTTGGTGACGTGTTTGGCGAGGTGAATGCAGAAAGTGCCGGCACAAAGTTTGATAAATTTGATGCAGAGATCGTGGGATATCAGCAGACCATCAAGGAAAAAGAGGCGCTGATCGCGCGTGGCGTGGAGGTTCTCAGTAATAAGCGCCGTGTTGAGATCCTGCAAAAAAAGATTGCCGATCTCCAGCGCATGAAAGCGCAATTTGAGGCACGCTCCGGCGGTTTAAGTGATAAATCGAGAGAGGCGTTTTTGGCGAGATGTCACGCATTGGCAGAGGGAAAAAAGTTGGAAAACGGTGCCGTCGACGATTCTATCGGAAACGTCTTGCGTGCCAAGGAGGTTACCAAAGCAATGCTTTTAGAGGAATTGGTGGCAAAGCATCTGTACTCACTTTGCCGGTATTTCAAGGAAAGCACTCCGATTTTGCAAAGGCTGTGCGAGATCGACATTCCCGAGGATTATCGGGTATACGACAAGAACGGTGAGCGCTACATTGTGCTGGATGACGTAAAGGAATACGACAAAACGAAAGCAATTAGAGAAAAATACAATTTGAAAGCATTGGCAAGGAGGTAAGAATGAGCTGCGAAGTCACGAAGACGTTTTTTGAAACGCAGGAAATAAAACTTGATGTTTTTACAGCGCAGACTCTGCAAAATTTGGAACAGACTTTGTGCAATATTATAAAGCAGCGATTGGAAAAGATCAATCTTCTGATCAAGGATATGAATGTGTGGCATTATCGGGATCATTTAATTATCAACGATCGCTATAAAATATGTGCGGAGCTTGAAAAGATCGCCAAGGCATTTGGTTTTGCCATAAAGGAAGTTAAGTGTGGATTGCGGGGTTCTACGTACATTATGACTGATCCTTTGATTAAGTTGCTTCATCAGATTGGTGTAAATAGCGGAGTGATAGCAGGTGCTGCAAATCAGAAAATTGATCAGGAGTATGCAGATTTGGTTGATAGGGGCTTGCTGATGCAACCGGATGAAGACTTGCTTGCCATGATGAAAAACATATGGGCTAACGGTCAGTATGTGGACAAAAAAACAAGATCCGTTTCAGAAACAAGAGATGGCTACATTCTTTTGTCTCGTAGCGAAAGTGCGTGGGACGTGGATGAACAAGTGTTGAAATCCAGATTAACAAAATTTGCTGAAGATGTTGAAAAACGAGTCTCCGCCACAAACAAGGAAATGGTTGCCGGCACCACACAGTTGATTCATTACCGTGCGCGTCAGATGGGCTATGTCGTGGAAGAAAAAAGAAACGGAAAGGAAGTACAGTTGGTACTTGTGGGGGTGTCATAATGGCTGAAAAACGAATTGTGGTGGATATCAGCGAAAACGGCGAACTGAAGGCGGAGACCTTTGGTTTTCAAGGTGTGAGCTGTGTGACAGAATTGGATAAATTGCTAAAGGGCTTGGCAACGCAAACAAGCGAGCGAAAAAAGCCCGAATACTACAAAGAGGGCATTCAAGCCGATACGACCGTCAAAGTGAAAAATGGTTAATTATAAAAGCTATTCCATTGAAGAAAACGAGCACCTTTATGGCCCCGGAAAGCGGTTGCTCCTGTTTTTGCAAGGGTGTTCCATCCGCTGTAAGGGTTGTGTGAATCAACACCTGTGGCCGTTTGGGACGGGCACCGATATTTCGGCCGCAGAGGTAGTAGCGTTATGTCACGATCTTGAGGGAATTACCTTGCATGGTGGCGAGCCACTGGATCAAAGCGACGGCCTGTTTGAGATTGTCAAAGCGCTCAAGGAGCAGGGAAAAACCATCGTACTGTTTACAGGCTATCGCCACAAAGAGCTTGTTCGCACGACGCAAAAAAAGGTCTGGCAGCTTGCCGATCTCGTGGTATCGGGGAGATTTGTAGAAAGTAAAAAGAATATCTATTTGCAATTTCGCGGCTCCACGAATCAGCGTGTTTATGCACACAGGGGTAAATATCAGAATTACCGTGTTCGCGATGGGAAAAGCGTGGGGATAGTTCGTTTGTCTGAGGACGGCGTTTTTCAATCCCGCGGCTTTCGCACGGCGGAATTACAGACACTTATCAATGAATTAACGAATAGTAAATATTGATTCGAATTGCAGATATGCGTGGTCGCAAACAAAAAAGAGGTGTGCACGCACACCTCTTTTTTTCATACCGTTATGCCACATTTTTGCCCCCCCAAGCAATAAAAAGGGACGAGGAGGGACGAGAAGGGATGAAGTGATAATTTTTCGAGCCATCGCC
>JAZOLJ010000039.1:0-33156 GCA_045652845.1 Eubacteriales bacterium
ATATGGGAACCCAAATTTTTCAATCATAAATAATCCTTTCATTATTGAGTTGTTTTTTATACAAATGTAAAATACAATTTTAAATTTCTTTCCGCCTTAATATCGGCATTCAAACGGGTTTTGATTTTAATATCTTCGGTATCGGTAGGGCTACAATGTTTGATTGTAGCCCTTTTCCATTTTTGCTGCGATCAGAACTTAAAGCCATCAAACTCCATCGGTTGTCTCGGTGTGCTAGTGGCAGACGGAACACTATTGCAGAAATCATACGTACCGTCGGGAACATAGTTGTTATCGTCCTGCCATCTGGGAAGCCTATCCTGCTGTTTGCGACCAAGACAGAATGCCACTTGTGCGGTCATTGCTCCCTTATAGGCACCGTGCTTTAAACGAACCGCCCCTTCCTTTCCAACCCAGCCATCATAATGCGACAGATTATAATCGGTGATAGCGAAGGAATCGAAAAACATTCCAAGTCGCTGATTCGTTCTTTGACGATCCATAGGGTCAAGAATAAGGTAGTACCAGAGTTTGCTACTCTGTCCGTTAACGTCAAGGGTGATTTCAAAACCCTCGTTTCCACTATTGAATACCTTTTCAACCACCTTAGTGATTCTTACTCTGTGATCCCCCTCGGGGATAAGTGCGAACTCTCTCGCGGTGTAATCGTTAGAATCAAAAGTCCAGTTTGCCATAGTTTTTAGTCTCCTTTATATAAATAATTTTTGTTTTAAGTATTATCTGCAGTCAATTTCAAGCTTCATGACACATTTAACGCAGAATGTCCGGAACTCTTCAACTGCTTCGGTGTTATCTTTGTAGTTCGTGTGGAAGAACTGAGCGACACCCATAAAGATCTGCATGATTGTGTCAATTTTGGCTTCGTTGTAATTGCAGAACCATTCAAGGTACTGCGCGTGATCTCTGACCCATACGGTCATCTCATAGACGGACTTTCCTTCAAACAGTTGGCGAAGTTCATTCTCAGCTTGAGTTGTTGAACGATTGTAATTAGCTTTCATTTTTGTTTCTCCTTAAAAGTAATTTTTTATTTTAACCGGGGGCGCCTCCCGATTACATTTATATTCTGCCATTTTTTCTTAGTTGGCGTGTAGATAGGCAATCAACATTTGAAAACAACTTCAAACTCAGTTTAGCAAAAAGAAAATCCTAGGTAGCTCATACACTACCTAGGATCTTAAAACGATTTTTTTATTCATCGCTTGGTGATCTTCTGTTCTTTTGTAGCAGAAATAAACTTTCCGGAACTTTTCTTTCAGCAAGCGACAGATTTACATCATTGACATCATAATCTTTATTTTTTAAATAAGTTGCAACTACATTATCAAACTCATCACCTGGCGCTAAAGAGAAACCAGCCGCGCCGATTAATATCACGCTATCATCATAGCTTAACTTCAAACCAAAACACAATTGAACTACGGTTTTTTTATTGATGCCAGAGTTTTTCTGATTCATTATCCTCCAGAAAGTATCTCTCCCCATATTGCATGAGCCATACACTTGCGGATCGGTTAATCCACTTGCATCTAATAACCTCCTAAATACTTTATAAAAACTTTCACCAAGTGGAGCCCCTACTTTGATGTAAGAATGTAAGTTGGCCGGTGCATTAATCAAATTACCGGAAGCAATAGAGTCTAGATGACTATATAAAGTTTGATATTTTCCCGGATTGGTTATCCGTTTCAGCATCGCAGAATAAATATCGCGCGATTGCTTTGAAGCATTGGACAAGCCTTTTCCGGTATGTAGACTCTCATAATTTTGAACTCGCATTCTAACGGAGCCTTTATCTCTACTTAAAAAATCATTGTCACGCAACAATGCCGTTAGGATTTCAAAGTTCTCTTTCCATGACTGTACGTGTTCAAGGTAAAATTTACAAACTATATAATCTTCTTTAAATGACCATGATTGCGCCATAATGCACCTCCAACAAAAATTGGTATGGTAATAGCATAGCATACTTTTGGTACTAAATCAATGTAAAAATATGAACAAACCTGTACCGAAAGAAACATTTGCAAACATTGTACCAATATTGCTCAAAAAGCGCTTACAAAAGACCTAAAACACGACATAATATAAGTAGCAAAAGAAACTTTAGGATCATCAGGTACAAGCAAAGGAGATTATTCATATGATTTATGCTTATTGCAGAGTTTCAACCACACACCAAAGAATCGCTCGTCAGATTACAAACATCACCGAAGTCTATCCCAACGCCACAATCATTAAGGAGTTTTACACCGGAACCAAGCAGGATCGTCCCAATTGGAATAAACTCATGAATATAATTAAAGAGCAAGACACTATAGTATTTGATAGCGTCAGCCGTATGAGTCGTAATGCCGAAGAAGGTTTTAAAGATTACAAGATGCTCTATGAGCGTGGGGTCCACCTCATCTTCCTCAACGAACCTCTGATCAATACTTCAGTCTTCGACTCCACTAGAAACAACCTGTTAAACATCGATATCACAACAGGCAATGCTGCGGTTGATACATTCTTCAATGGCAACATAGCATTGATAAACGACTTTATGATGGCTCTCGCAGAAGAACAGATCAAAGCCGCTTTTGACCAAGCCGAGAAAGAAGTCACCGACCTTCATTCGCGTATCAGCCAAGGTATTAGAGAAGCCAAGAAGAATGGAACCCAAATAGGTATCCCCAAGGGCTCCACACTCACGACTAAGAAATCCCTTGCGTGCAAGGCTATTATTCAGAAACATAGTAAAGACTTCGGCGGCACACTTGAGGATCCTGATGTCATTAAACTATGTGGCTGTTCGAGAAATAGCTATTATAAATATAAGAGAGATTTGAAAAACTCATCTTCATAAAACGTAAGCGGTGAACCGAAGCCTACTTCCAGTTGGAATTTTGCAATAGCATTTATACGCTTTCAATATAAATAAAACAAGACCACCGAAAATCCTTTTTGGTTCGGCGGTCTTGTTTAGCATAACTAATTAGTTTTTTTGCTCGATATAACAAACTTGCAAATTGGGATGTCTTTTCTTGGCTTCATTTATTGCGTTAGTTTCGCTTTCAGCAGCAACTGTGAAAGTAACATTTGCATGGAATTTTCCTCCCTGACCTGTTAAATTCATCATAACTAAATACGTGTGTTTCATAACATTTCCCCTTATATGATTTTTAAGGTTTTATTTTATTTCAAATAACATTGTTATCTAACAACAATGTCAACCATTGATATGCATCTACCAAATCATTATAACAATCAATGGACAATTCAGACCTGTATGTTTCCAATTCTCTCTTTTGATCGGCTATAATTGTTTTGAGCGTTTCTTTGTCTTTTCTATTATAATTGGTAATTTTCTCTTCTATTTTGGGGCGATTTGTTAATGTATCGTTGATAAAATTCAAATTCGATTGTTCTATATTACTCATAATATTTCCTCAAACAACATCATATTTTTATAATTACGGTTCATCATGCAAATATCCATATCCACCGCAGGTCTTAAATAACCTAATTCGAATTTTATGTAACGCCTTAAAGACATTATACTTTTTAAGAACAGCTATGGAATATTCGGAGCAAGATGGTATGCACACGCATTTTCTTCTGGTTTCTTCTTTGGCATAATGCTGATAGCATTCTATCGATTTAATGCAAATTCTCTTTAAGAACAGAAAAGCAAAGACTATGTATGACCCCAAGTATACTAACCACTTATAATTTGCGATTTGAAAAGCATAAATAGCCGTAACCGCCACCAAAACGCTGATAAAAAGATATGTGAATATCCAAGCCAAAACAGAAAATATCGTAGTTTTAGGGCGAGGGAGAGGACGAACTTGTATATATCGCTCTAATCTTTCTTGTTCTTTCCAAAACTCATCAGAATGAATATCTATTTCTTTCTCAAAATCTTTGCTTTTAGCAGTTTTCATATTCGCCTTCAATTGTTAGAAAAGCAGACCTCATTGGGGGTCTGCCTTTCTGATATATATAACTTATCAGCCAAATGATACACAACCGGCCTTTTTAGGTATAACGTATGCTGGCTCATATTTTTTGATCTTTGCAGCATATTTTTCAGGATATCCTGCGTGTTCTTTTGCAGCAGGTGTATTATAATATTTTTGCTGAAACTCAATACTATGTTTCCAATATGATACAGCCTTTTTCATAAGTTCCTCGTTTGTCGAATATTCCTTTTCAATGTAATCGCCAAGACAATATCCCATTGCACAGCATGGACGTGCACCGTCAAGAACCTTTAATAAGGTTTCTTCATCCTTGAATTTTGAAAAAATCGACGAACAAGTACTAATTGCTTCAGCCTTGCTACCGCTTTTAGACAGTTCTTTGCTGGCATCTTCTATTCTTTTGCGTTCTGCCTCTATTTTTTTGCGTTCTTCTTCCTTTTTTTGCGCGGGTATAGTAACCTCATTATAATACACACTCTTCTGGTCGTGCATATATACAACATCCTTGCCATCAATCAATTCTTCCGAATTATCCATAAACTGAACATGAATTTTTGTTAAAACTACGGTTGCAACTGTTGGATTAAACCACAGATTCTCCCATTTGACATAGCTTTTATGCTTGGGAGGGATGGGGCCAGTGAGTCTTCCGCTGACTTCGGTTTTTTCGCTTGCCGTGCATGCCACAACATCGTTTACCGAATTGTATGGCAGATAGCTGAACGTAATGTACTTGATTTCCTTTTCTCCGGCATTATAATACTCGTGAAAAACATCGACCGACTTGGTTATTTTCTCTGTTGTTGGTAAAATTCTGCCTACTTCAATGGTGCTCATTTTTTCTTTCTCCTTTTTGGTGTCTTTGATTTTTATTTTTACAGGCATACCGCAGCCTATAATTACAATGATTTTGTGTTAGTTAACAAACAACTGTGAAAACTACGGTTTGTTAACGATAACGTCTTTTCCAGTATATTCTTTTACCGTTCCATCATCAAAATGGATTTCGGTAATTCTGTACTTAATAACGAGGTCTGAAAAATCGGTATTCCAAATTCGAGTTGTAGCGGCGCCTCTGTCAAGCTCCAACGATAACTCATGATAATTCGAGTTTTTAGCTGAAATCACTCCGCTAAACCAAGTTCCGCCACTTGCAAGAACTGTGCCATCCGCGTCGCTAATGGTTATGTAGCCTTCCAAATAATTGGCATTATGAAAGCTATCATTAATAATATTGAACTTGAACACAAGAGACGCAGTATAATCATCATAGTCAACATTGACCTTGTCGGTTACTTCTACTGAAAACAGTCCGCCGCGATAAGAAGCCTTCTTTAATATAGGGACCCCGATAATAGCTAAAACAAGTCCGAAGATAATAAGTTTTATAAAAAACTTTTTTCTTTTTGCTTTTGCCTGCGACTGCCGGTTTGCACTCTTGAATTTTTCCAAATATTCCGCGGCAAGCTTTTTAGAATCTTTATATTCCCCAAGGCTATGGAAACCGTTAGCCAAATTTTGATAGTCCGTTTCCGTAGATGCGGTTTCCAATTGGCTACATAAAGCTTGATATTGGTTTTCCAATATTCGTGCCTGATGTTTCGCCTTTACCGTTTCGCTGTAATTTTCAATTTCTGACTTCAAATATGCGTCGGCAAATCGTATTAACAAACGGTAATTATCGCTATTATCAAACGGCTTATTTGCGTTGGCTAATACTTCTTTTTTGAATACTTTATGTTCAGCAAGGAGCTTGTAAAGGTATGCTTTTGCAAATTTGGGATCTCTGCGTAGTATTTCATCGCTGAAGTTGTCTGCAATCCGCCATTGCTCGGACTCAAGAGCCATTTCGGCTTTTTTGCAAAGCTCACCAAGTGAAATTTCATCCGCCTCACTCGTATCAAGTGCAGATTCATAATATTCGTTTTCGTCACGGTTACAATCGTTTTCTTTTGTTGTTTGCTGTCCTTCGTTGATTGCTTCCTTGATTTTTTGCAATTCCGAAAGAGAATAAGTCATACCGCAGTAATCGCATTCTCCGACGCTTGCATTTGGGGGAAGAATGATTGTTCCGCCGCAATTAGGACAGCGTTCTTTTAATACTGCCATATCGATCACCTTTTATGTGCTTCGTCATAGTTGCCTATCAGCTTAGCACTCGTCTTGGTAGCGATAATGCATATCAGCGCCACGCCAAGCACAAGGGAATCTACGATGACAGCTATCCAACACGGAATATTTGGGA
Source organism: Eubacteriales bacterium (assembly GCA_045652845.1). Classification (GTDB taxonomy): domain Bacteria; phylum Bacillota; class Clostridia; order Oscillospirales; family CAG-272; genus Firm-07. The sequence continues at coordinate 6,235 of JAZOLJ010000039.1, forward strand.
AGAGCTTAAACGGGAAGAAAGTAAGCGTTTGTATGATGAAATATGCCGTGCCAACACAGATAAGAGGCCAAGATAAAAACTGCTTTTTTGCCGTGTTATCTTTGGGAAAAGCCATTAGTAAAACGGTGACTTCAACGAAAAACATAACAACCGTAAATCCGTATGCCACCCAAAACGTAGACGTTTTATCTGACGGTATTGCGAAAGCAAAAACATTAAACACCGCAAACAAAATTGCAAGTATTATGTATGGAGTAAAGTTTCTTTTCATCGCCATATCCTCCATCAGAGCTTTTCGCCACATTCAAGGCAGAATTTAGCACCAGCAATTATGTCTTTGCCGCATTTGGGGCAAACGGTCACAAATTTGTGTCCGCACTCGGGGCAGAACTTACCTTTTGCAACTGTCTTGCCGCACTCGGGACATACAATTGTGTCCGCAGAAACGGAGGTAGTAACTTTTTCACCACATTCCAAACAGAATTTTGCATTTGTGGGAAGAACCGCACCGCATTTAGCACATTTTACATCGGATGTTTTCGGAGGTGTAGAAGGCGCAAACCCTTTGAACATTTCTCCAAGCTGAGGGGCAACGGCACCTGCTGCTGCCATTCCAACGCCAAGCCCAATCATATCACCTGCTACGCCACCACCACCGCTGATCGTCATATTTCCAAGACCTTCGGCGTATGCCTTTTGTACCTCGGCAGTAATAACATCTTTTCCGTCATACCCCTTGGCGCGCATTACATCAGCTTCGGCAAACCCCGCCATTTTTGTGGCTTGAGCTTCTGTCTGAGCGCGAATAAGATCACGCTCTGCCTCATATTTTGCAACCTCGGTTTCGGTGAGTTGACGTTCCATTTCAATCTTGCGGCGAGCCGCGGTAATGCCTGCCTCTGCATCAGCTTGAGCCGTTCTTACGAGCGCATCCGCTTGGATCATTCTTGTTTGGAAGGAAACCGTATATAATTCCTTCATTCTCTTAAAATTGGGATCGCTGTCGGGAAGTGCGATATTGGTAATATAGAACTGAGGAATGGTCAATCCGTACTCCTCAAATCCCCCGATAATGCGATCAAGCATAATTTTTGAAAGCATTTCAAGGTTTTCGTCAATTTCAAGAATGTTTATGTTATTCGATTTAATGGCTGCTGATAAATGTGATTTTACTGCCGTGGAAATCAACGGGCGGAAAGAATTTTGAATGGATTTCGTAAAACCAACGCCGTTTTCTCCCCAAGCAATACCGCGCATAGTTCCTACGAGCTTCAAAAGAAGCTTTTTTGAATCGACAACAGCAAGGTTCATTTCTCCGCATGCGCCAATCTCCAGCGGAATGCCGAGATTGCTATCAAGGAATCGCACTTTGGAATCTGTTCCCCATTTAACAGCCATTTGAACTGTCTTGTTTATAAAATAGACCTCACAGTGAAACGCTGACTTGCCACCCGTCGGTATATTTATTATCTTTCTAAGCAAGGGAATATTTTGTGTTTCAAGCGTATGTCTACCTGCTCCGAAAACATCGACAATTTGACCATTCGCAAAGAAGATCGCCTCTTGCGATTCATGTACGATCAACTGTGTTGTCGTATTAAAATCTTCACACGGATGCTTCCATATAAAAGCGCTATTGTCGCCTTCATATTTGATAATATCAATTATCGCCATTGCGTTCTCCTTTCATTTTTTCTACAACATAATTCTCATTATGTTGTAACACTGCCGGAAAAATATAAAAGCGCAATCCCACCGTGCTGCGCTCAACAAGACCAATGAAAAAGTCAAAATCTTCATTGGTCTGCTTTCTATGCAATTTTTTGCAATCTTTTATCGTAAAGCCTTATTTCATCTTGCTTTTTGCTTGACAAGTATATTGGAAAGTGATATGATAGTTTATGTAAAAATTTCTATCTACTACATAATGAGAATTATGTGGTAGTTTTCTTTTTTGTCGACGGTTAGCATCGCAAAAGCCCTAATTTTTGAATCTGTCTGCGGTGTATCTCGCCTGTTTCCATCGTGTAAATTCGTGTTGTGTTGACGCTACTATGACCGAGGATGTCGGCAAGACGCACGATATCCTTCTGCAAACTATAATAAGTGCGCGCGAAAAGATGACGGAGGTTGTGGGGGAAGACTTTCTTCTCCGACACGTTCGCCGCCTTACACAGTTTCTTCATATCACTCCAAATATTTGATCTGTCAAGCGGATTGCCGTTCTTTGTCACGAACACGGCGCCGCTTTTTATTTTTTGCTCTTTGATATATTGCTTTAATATCTGACAAAGCTGCTTGGGCAAGAAAACCTGTCTACGCTTTCCCTTACAGTTGATCTCGGCAATACCACGCGCAACCGCTTCTACGGTAACATAGCGCACCTCGGATACACGGATGCCAGTGGAGCAGATTGTTTGCATCAAGAGATAAAGGCGCTCATTTTTCTTCTGTTTGGCCGCTTGCAAAAGGCGGTCATATTCTGCTTTGGTTAACTCTTTATCAGTTGATGCAAATATCTGCTTTTGAATTTTAAGGTTTTTAACTCTTAAATCATACCACTCTATAAAATTAAAAAAGCTGTTAAGCGATGAGAGCGCCGTATTGACACTCGCAGGCGCGTAATGCTCGCAAAGATATGACTTATAAGCAAGAACCGCCGTTTTGCACAATTCTTGCTCGCCAAGCCATATTTGAAACTCACCTATATCGTGCAAGTATTTATTGATCGTCGCCTGCGCCTTTTCCTCGTTAATCAGATAGTCATTGAATGATTTTATTATTTCAGTTGTTATTTTTCTCATATTCTATCATCCTCCTTCCACCTAATTATTTTATCACGAATAGATAAATTTATTTAGTGCTGTCCTTATTGCGAATATTGTATCACTTCTCGTAAAAAAGAAAACAACCGATAAGTATATCACGATACCTATCGGTTGAATTCAAGCATAATTTTTAATTTCTCTAATAATTTTTATGATTTCTACTATCCGTTTTTGCTCGTATGACGAGAGAGTATTTATTTCATTTTGAATGACTTGGTTATTATCATAGATCTTTGCTTGTGCTAATAGTTCGTCCGCAGAAATACATAGGGCCTCACACATTTTTGCAACTATCACAATGCTCGGCAACTGTTTTCCACATTCAATACGGCTCAAATATTTTTCTGATATACCAATCCTCTCGGCAAGCTCGGCTTGTGTCATATGTGCCGTTTTCCTTGCGTTTGCAATCCTTTTCCCAATCGTTTCTTTTGATATTGTCATTATTCTATCCATCAAGTTAGGTCACATATTACGAAATTTTTGTCATTGCAATTCTATTTTTGCAATAGAACTTATCAAGCACGTTGAATTCGTCCACCTGCTTTGCGACGTCGCTGACGAGAAGGTGGATATAATTCTGCGTGATATCAAGGCTTGAATGTCCGAGAAGTTTAGAGAGGGCCACGACATTACCGCCATTGAGAATCCACTGTTTTGCGAAGGTATGGCGGTAGCGGTGGATGCCTGTGGTTTCCACGCCTCGCCTTTTGTTATATTCATAGAGCATATGATAGCAAGTCCCCTTTACGAGTTGCTGGCCGAAGATATTGCAGAACAAAAATTCGTCGTTAGACTTATGCTGACGATATTTTAGATACTCTAATAGGATATTCACCATCGTATGATTGAGAGGCACAATGAGAGGCTTTCTGTTCTTTGTTACGTTGACATACACAACACGATTATCAAAGTCCACATCCTTGACCTGAATGTGCATTAAGCTCCGTTGTCTGACACCGGTTGAAAACAGGAAATTCGTTATGACCCAGCACTGATATTCCGTGAAGGAGCATTTCTTGATATTGGGTTTCTTCAAAAGCAATTGCAGTTCATTCTCATTATAGGTTTCAATATGGCTTTTATCAACCTTGATCGCCTGCATCTTGAAATGAGGAATATAGCCCTCGTTCATAAAGAAATGCAAAGTCGTAATCAGATCTCTTAAATACGAATTGATACTGACGTCATTATGAAGCGTTGCCTTGAGATGCAGAACATAGTTCTTATAGGTGCTTTCGTCGATGTCCTCAATAGGCATCTTCGGGTCAAAGAACTTATAAAAGTGCAAATAACTCTGCCGATAATGCCTGATAGTTCCCTCTCTCAAATTCCGTTGACTGCAATTCTCCAAATACTTATTGCAGCCCTCTTCAAAGGTTAATTTTTGAGCCGCCATTTTCAGCTTTTTCATTGTAAAAACCCTCCCGCTTTTGATAAAAATAAATTGGACACATCACCAAGGAAAACCCTTAAAATGATGTGTCCAACTTTTTTGTTATTGATTTTTGCGTAATTGGATTTTACAATGCTTTATCAAAGCTCCTAAAAGCCCCGAAAGCCTTGCAATTTAAACAATTACTTGTAGCTCTCCTCGATAGCAACTGCAACTGCCACGGTCATGCCTACCATGGGGTTGTTGCCTGCGCCGATGAGGCCCATCATCTCTACGTGCGCGGGCACGGAGGAGGAGCCTGCGAACTGTGCGTCGCCGTGCATTCTGCCGAGCGTGTCGGTCATGCCGTAGGAAGCAGGGCCTGCAGCCATGTTATCGGGGTGGAGCGTACGGCCCGTGCCGCCGCCCGAAGCCACGGAGAAGTACTTCTTGCCGTTCTCCTGGCACCACTTCTTGTAGGTGCCTGCAACGGGGTGCTGGAAGCGGGTGGGGTTGGTGGAGTTACCGGTAATGGAAACGCCAACGTTTTCAAGACGCATGATCGCAACGCCCTCGGGCACGCTATCGGAGCCGTAGCATTTTACGTCGGCGCGAGCGCCCTTGGAGAATGCCTTCTCGGAGAGAACGGAAACCTCCTCGGTTGCGGGGTCAAACTGGGTCTTTACGTAGGTAAAGCCGTTGATACGGGAAATAATGTAAGCGGCATCCTTGCCAAGGCCGTTGAGGATCACGCGCAGGGGCTTGGTGCGCACCTTGTTTGCGTTCAGTGCGATCTTAATCGCACCCTCTGCTGCGGCAAAGGACTCGTGACCTGCGAGGAAGCAGAAGCAATCGGTCTCCTCAGACAGAAGCATTGCGCCAAGGTTACCGTGGCCAAGACCAACCTTGCGGTTCTCGGCAACAGAGCCGGGGATGCAGAATGCCTGCAGACCGATACCGATTGCGGCAGCGGCGTCAGAAGCCTTCTTGCAGCCCTTCTTGATGGCGATAGCTGCGCCAACAACGTATGCCCATTTTGCATTCTCAAAGCAGATGGGCTGGGTCTCCTCTACGATCTTGTAGGGATCAATGCCCTGTGCCTTGCAAATATCCATGCACTCATCAATAGAGGAGATGCCGTATTCCTTCAGCGCGGCAAGAATTTTTGCCTCGCGTCTTTCATAACCTTCAAATTTTGCCATGATACGTTACCTCCTATTACTCTTTGCGGGGATCGATGTACTTTGCGGCGTCGGCAAATCTGCCGTAGGTGCCCTTAGCCTTCTCGTATGCCTCATTGGGCTCAATGCCCTTCTTGATCATATCGGTCATCTTGCCAAGAGAAACGAACTCATAGCCAATAACCTCATTGTTCTCATCAAGTGCCATGCGGGTGCAGTAGCCCTCGGTCATCTCAAGGTAACGAACGCCCTTTTCCTTGGTGCCGTACATGGTACCAACCATCGAACGCTCACCCTTGCCAAGGTCCTCCATACCGGCACCAATGACAAGACCGCCCTCGGAGAAGGCAGACTGGCTGCGACCGTAAACGATCTGCAAGAACAGCTCGCGCATGGCGGTGTTGATGGCGTCACACACAAGGTCGGTGTTAAGAGCCTCCAAGAGGGTCTTGCCGGGCAGGATCTCTGCTGCCATTGCAGCGGAGTGGGTCATACCCGAGCAGCCGATGGTTTCAACAAGCGCTTCCTCAATAATACCGTTTTTCACGTTGAGGGAGAGCTTGCACGCACCCTGCTGGGGCGCACACCAGCCCACACCGTGGGTATATGCGGAAATATCGGTGATCTGTTTTGCCTGGATCCATTTACCCTCCTCGGGAATGGGGGCGGGGCCATGATCGCAGCCCTTTTTTACCACGCACTGATGCTGAACCTCAAGGCTCTGTGCGTAAGGCATTTCACTTACGTTGCTCATGTTTTTATCTCCTTTTTTAGATTAACAAATACGGGGTGCTTGCTTATTTTACGATCTCGCCGTATACAGCGCCAAATGCGGCGGCGGCATTGCACTCGTCGGTATCGATGTGCATGGCAAGCGCAAACTTGGGCGAAACACGCACCACCACGTCGTCAAAGATCACGGGGCGGGCGGTATCGAGCTTAACCTTTACGATCTCCTTGTCCGACACGCCAAGTGCCTCGGCATCGGCAGGGGTCATGTGAATGTGACGCTTGGCAACGATAGTGCCCTCGCCCATTTCAACCTCGCCGCAGGGGCCAACCAGCTTAAGGCCGGGGGTGCCTGCCACGTCGCCACTCTCACGGATCGGCACACCGGCAAGGCCGAGGGTGCGCGCATCGGTAAAGGAAAGCTCCACCTGATCGGCGGGGCGAGTGGGGCCAAGGATGCTCACGGCAAGCTGACCCTTCGGGCCAACGAGGGTCACCTTCTCCTCACACGCAAACTGCCCGGGCTGCGAGAGATCCTTTTTGTTGTGCAGGACCGCATCCGCGCCAAACAGCGTGGCAAGAGTTTTGTCGGTCACGTGAATATGACGTGCCGAAGTCTCAACGATAAATTTGTTTTCCATATGTACCTCTATATGCTTGGGCGCATTGCGCCTTTTGATAACCTTTACACATACAAAGCCATTATACCATACATTTTGAAAAATGTAAATGCAAAAACAAAGAAAAACGCAAAAATGCGGCGAAAAATTTTTGGAAGCGGTAAAATCGGCGCATACTAATAAAAAAACGAAGGAGCAGCATATGTCGGAACAGGAAAACAACGAAAACCGCACGGGGGACGTGCCCGAGGAGCTTTTAAAGACGGGGAGCGTAACGGCGGGAAACGCGATACAGTGCCTTACCGTGATCGGGCAGATCGAGGGGCATTATATCCTTGGTGACAACCAAAAGGCAACCAAATACGAGCACCTCATTCCTTTGCTTGTTTCCATGGAGCAAAACAGCGAGGTGCAGGGCGTTCTTATTATTTTAAACACCATGGGCGGGGACGTTGAGGCAGGCCTTGCGCTTGCCGAAATGATCGCCTCTATGAAAAAACCCACCGTTTCACTGGTGCTTGGGGGTGGGCACTCGATCGGCGTGCCGCTTGCCGTGGCGGCAAAGCGCTCGTTTATCGTGCCGAGCGCCACCATGACGCTGCACCCCGTCAGAATCAGCGGCGTGGTGATCGGCGCACCGCAGACCTACCGTTATTTAAAGGACATGCAGGAGCGCATTGTGGATTTTATCTGCCGCAACTCACACGTGGATAAGGCGCGCCTCACGGAGCTGATGATGCGCCCAGACGAGCTTTCAACCGACATCGGCTCGATCGTGGACGGAAACGAGGCAGTGTCGATCGGTCTGATCGACGAGGTAGGCGGGCTTGACCGCGCCCTCGCCGCCCTTGCCGAAATGAAAAAACAATAACGAGTGGCAAACGGTCTGCGTTTTTTCGCACCGTTTGCCGCTTTTTTGCAAAAATCGCGCGCGGCTGTTAAATTTTTACACCGCCGCGCGTATACTTATGGTGAATATGCAAAATAGGGGGGGACGGTATGGAAAATCTACGTATTGAGGCAAGGTGTGCCTGCCGCACGGTGCAGCATGCGGGCAACGAGGTGCTACGTATTTTTTACCCCGTTGTCGGGGGTAGCACCGCAGCGGCAGCACACACGGCAGCCCTGATCGAGGCGCTTGTGGCATACGCCGAGACCACCGTAGCCGAGGCTGCCGCCGAGGCACTGCATTCCGCTGCAAGCGAGGGGCGGCTTTTTGACTTTGCGTGCCACACCTATCAAATTACAGCAAAAGCCGAGAAAAAGGCACGTCACACCACCGTCACGCTGGCAGCAGAGCACACCGCAGGTAACACCCCTTCCCCTCCTCGCACCCTAACCATGCACTGGGATCAGGGCGAAGCCCTGCAGTGCAAGCGCCCACCGCAAGGGCGCCTTGAAAAATTTTACTCTTTTCTCTTGCGCACGCGGGGGAAATATGTTAAAATATAATTAATTATAACTTCAAATAGCTGTCTTTGATAAAAACGGTGATAAAGTCCGTGCTTTGTCAGCAAAGGAGGCACACCCATGACACAAGAAGCCATCGCCGCGATCCGCCAAGCGGAGGAGCAGGCAGAGGTTCTTTGCCGCGTTGCCAAGGAAAAGGCAAACGAAATGAAAAACAAAATAAAGCAAGAGGGCGAGGCACACTGCCAAAGCGTAGAAAAGGAGCTCGCGGCAGAATATGCCGAGGAGCTTTCGGACGTAACAGCACGCGCCAAGCGCTTAACTGCCAAAAAGCTGCAGGATGCCGAGGATGAAGCAGGGGCACTTGCCGAGCGCGCACGCGCGCATATCGACGAGGCTGTAAAGCTGATTATTTGGGGGATCGTGGAAAAATGTCAGTAAGCAAGATGGATCGGCTGACGGTCTTTTTGCCCCATGCCGACGCAGAGCCCCTTTTGCGACAGCTCATGCGCCTTTCCTGCGTTTCACTCACGCAGGAGGGTGTGACAGATCAAGCAGCAGCCCTGCCGCCAAGCACGGCAGCCGCCGACGCCGCCGCGCGCGCGGCGCGCGTGGACGCTGTTTTGCCGCTGCTCACCAAGCGTTCAAGGCGCAAAAAATCGCTGTTTGGCGGAGCAACGCTCTTTGACCCCGCCGATTTCAAGCGATCGGGCGACGAGGAAAAGGCGTGGTGGACCGTTCGGGAAACCGAAAAAATTTTAGAACAGACAAGCGCCCTGAAGGCACGCATTGCCGAGGAAGAGGCGTTGATGCAATCTCTTTTACCCTATCTTGATTTCAAATTTGCTCTGAACGACCCCGGCACACGCACCGCAAAATTTTTGCTTGGCAGCCTGCCCGGCGGCATCAAGCAGGAGCGACTTGCGGCACTTGGTGCCGAGGCGGGGTTCGTTGCCGACGTGCTGCACGAGGATGGCAGTGCCACCTATATTGCAGCCGTTGTGCATCGCAAGGACGAGGATGCGGCACTGCGCGCGCTTGGCTCACTTGGCTTTTTGCGTGCCTCGCTGCAAAAAACAGACGGGCGCGCCACCGCCGTGTTTGACGCCGCACAAAAGCGTGCGAGTGACCTCAGGGCAGAGCTTTCGCGCACCGAAGCACAGCTTGACGTGCTTGCCGAAAACCTCACCGAGGTAGAGATCCTATCGGATATTGAGCACACCGCGCACATCACCGAGCAAAACAAGCAAAAGCTGCTCGCAACCGAGAAATGCGCGGTGCTGCGCGGCTGGTGCCCCGCCGACCAAAGGCCCCGTGTGATGCGGGTGCTTGATCGCTTTGCCGCCGCCTACGACTTCTCTCCCCCCGCCGAGGACGAGGAGGCACCGATCCTACTGAAAAACAACCCCTATGCACGCAATTTTGAATGGGTGCTTGGGATGTACTCCTATCCAAAATACGGCAAATTTGACCCGACCTTTATCATGAGCATCTTTTATTTTCTCATTTTCGGTCTGATGTTTGCCGATGCGGGCTACGGGCTTGTGCTCTCGCTTGCCTGCTTTGGTGCCGTTATTTGGTTTGAGCCGCGCGAGGGCATGAAGCGGTTTTTGCTGATGTTTGGCTATTGCGGCATCTCCTCGATGATATGGGGCGTGCTGTTTGGCTCGTACTTCGGCAATTTCCCGATCGCATTCATGGAAAACGTGCTGCATCTTGCACCCGATAGGATGCCAAATCTCGCCATCTTTCCCTCCCTTGCCGCCAACGTGGCGATCTTATTTGATCCGCTTGAAAACCCCATGGGCTTTCTTGTGGTGTCGCTTGCCGTGGGTGCCGTGCATCTGCTTGCAGGCATGGCGGTGAGGGCATATATCCTTTGCCGCGAGGGAAAGCCCCTTGACGCCCTGCTTGACATCGGCTCCTACTGGGTGCTGTTTGGCGGGATCGCCACCGTCTTTTTTCACAAAACGGCAGGCATTGCTCTCATTGCGGGCGGCGTTGTCGCCATTCTTGCCACCGGGGGGCGGCAGAAAAAGGGCGTTTTCGGAAAGATCATCGGTGGCTTTGGCGGCATTTACGCCCTCGTTGGCTACGCCTCGGATCTGCTTTCCTACTCGCGCATTCTCGCGCTGGGGCTTGCTGCCGCCGTGATCGCGCAGGTCGTCAACATTCTCGCCACGATCAAGGGTGCCTCCTTCGTTGGCTTTCTCTTAATGATCGTGGTGTTCACCGTCGGGCACCTCTTAAATCTTGTAATCAACGTGCTGGGCACCTTCGTGCACACCTCACGCCTGCAATACATTGAGTTCTTCGGCAGGTTTTACGAGGATGGCGGCACGCCCTTCTTGCCGATGGCAGCCTCGAATAAATACGCAATCGACGCCACCGACGACGAACAAGAGGCTGCGGCAGAGCCACAAGCCGAGGAGCCTATGCAAAACACGTAATTATTAAAATTTTTCATAAAAAACAAAGGAGTTTGGATCATGGAAATCTTTGCAAGCATTTTTACAGGACGCAATCTCGCACTTCTCGGTGCGGCACTTGCCGCAGGCCTTGCCGGCATGGGCAGTGCCAAGGGCGTTGGGATGGTCGGCGAGGCTGCCTCGGGGCTACTCACCGAGGATCCCTCCAAATTCGGCAAGGCGCTCATTTTGCAGGCACTTCCCGGCACACAGGGCATCTACGGCCTCATTACCGCCTTTTTGATCATCTTTAAGATCGGCATTCTCGGCACGCCCGTTGAGCTGACCGTTTCGCAGGGTGCGTATTTTATCATGGCAGCCCTGCCCATCGCCATCGTAGGCTTTTATTCTGCCATCAAGCAGGCAAAGGTAGCCGTTTCCGGCATCAATCTGGTTGCAAAGCGCCCCGACGAGGTCGGCAAGGCGATCACCTCTGCGGCACTGGTAGAGACCTATGCGATCTTTGCCGTGCTGGTATCCCTGCTGCTCGTTCTCTTTGCTAAGGTGTAAGACGAGCCTATGACGGGACTTGATAAGATCATAAAGCGTATTCTTGACGACGCAAAGGACGAGGCGCGCCTCATTCTTGAGGCCGCACAGGCAGACTGCCGCAAAATAGCGGAGGAATATGCCGCACGCGCGGAAAAAATACGCAACGATATTGCAAGCGACGCGGAAAAGAAGGGCGAGGCAACGGTGCTGCGCGCAAGATCTGCCGCAACGATGCAACGGCAAGATCTTTTGCTGAAAACGCGCTCTCTTGTGTTAGACGAGGCGTTTGAGGCGGCAAGAAAAGAGATCCTTGACCCCAAATTCGGCAAATACCGCGAGCTGCTTGCGGCGCTTTTAACCTCGGCGCTGATCGAGGAGGCAAAGGCAGAGCAACAAAGCCTTGCATTTGGTGACGAGGTCAGCGAATTTGACTGCTACGAGGTCATCATGAACGCAAAGGACCGCGAAGCGTACGGTGCCTCCGTCATTGAGGACGCGCGTCGCGCGGCACTGCGCCACATCGGCGCGGAGCGCGCGGCAAAGCTCCGCCTTTCGGAGGAGGTAGCGGATATCGACGGCGGTCTGATCCTGCGCTACGGTAATACCTCGGCAAACTGCTCGCTCTCAATGCTGATCACCGAGGTGCGCCGCGAGCAGGAGGCAAGGGTTGCGGCGATCCTGTTTGCCGACGAGAAAGACGCCGCCAAGGACAACTAACACAAGGAGAGGCTTTTTATGCAGACACGCTATTCTCCGACAGACTATCTTTACGCCTCCACGCGCATTCGTGCGCTTGAAAACGGACTGATCGGCAAAGCAAAGCTTGACACGCTCCTGCTTGCCGCCACGCACGAGGAGCTGCTTGCCGCCCTGAAGGCTGCGGGCGTTGCCTGCGCCGAGGGCGAGGGTGTGGAAGCGGCATTGACGGCAATGCTGCGCGAGGGCATTGACAGCGTCAAGCGCTCGATCCCCGACGCATCGCTCGCACACATCATAGAATACCCCTACGACTGTCACAATGTCAAATCGTATTTAAAGGCAACGCGGCGCGGCATTGACCCTGCCACGCTGCTCATTGACGCGGGCACAGTGCCCGCGCTTGACCTCACACGGGCACTGGAGGCAGGTGAGCCTTCCCTGCTGCCGCAGCACATGGCGGCGGCAGTACCCATGGCAAGCGAGGCGTTTGCCAAAACCGCCGACCCGCGCGAAATTGATTTTATTCTTGACCGCGCACTTTTTGAGGACCTTTCCCACGCGGCGGCAGGCTTTGCCTTTGCCGAGCAGCTTGTCAGTGCCCGTGCGGATCTTGCAAACCTGCTCATTTGCCTGCGCCTTTTGCGCGGCAAGCACTGCAAAATAGCACCCGCACTTTTTGGGCGGGCAATGCTGCCGGGCGGCACGCTCCCCGAAGGCTTTTTTGAGGTCGCCTTCACCGAGGGCGAGGGCGCACTGCTCACCGCGCTTGCCGTCAGCACCCCTTACGGGCGCGTGGCAGCGGGTGCCGATCAGCGCACCGCGGGCGAGCTTGAGCGCATGGCAGACGACTATCTGATGGCGCTCGTGCGCGAGGTCAAATATCTCTCCTTTGGTGCCGAGATCCCTCTTGCGTACCTGTGGGGGCTTGAAACCTCTATCAAAAACGTGCGCATTTTACTGGCAGGCAAAAAAGCGGGGCTTGATGACGCGACCCTGCGGGAAAGGATAAGAGAAAGCTATGTATAAGATCGGCATGATCGGCGACCGCGAAAGCGTGCTTGGCTTTATGGCACTCGGCTTTACGGTATATGAGGCAGATACGCCCGCTGCGGCTGCCGCGCTGCTTGAAAAGCTGGTAAAGGGTGGCGAGCACGCCGTGCTCTTTCTTACCGAAACGCTGGCAGCAGAAATGACCGAGGAGCTGGCACGCTACAAGGATATGCCCCTACCTGCCATTACCGTGATCCCCGCCAAGAGCGGCAGCAACGGCTACGGCATGGCAGCACTGAAGCGCGCTGCCGAGCGCGCGGTCGGCGCAGATATCCTGTTTAACGAATAACCCAAGAGGTATATAAAAATGGTTGAAGGAAGAATTTTAAAGGTATCGGGGCCTCTGGTGATCGCCGAGGGCATGCGCGCCGCCAACATGTTTGACGTGGTGCGTGTGGGTGAGCAACGGCTCATCGGTGAGATCATTGAAATGCATGGCGACCGTGCCTCGATACAGGTATACGAGGAAACGGCAGGCCTTGGCCGCGGTGACCGTGTGGTATCCACGGGCGAGCCCTTGTCGGTTGAGCTCGGCCCCGGGCTGATCACCTCGATCTACGACGGCATCCAACGCCCGCTTGAAGCCTTGCGCGAAAAATACGGCGCAAACCTCACACGCGGCATTGACGAGCCCGCCCTTGACCGCGAAAAGCGTTGGTTCTTTACCCCCGCCGTTTCCTACGGTGAGGAGGTTGAGGCGGGTGATATTTACGGCTACGTGGAGGAAACGCCTGCCGTTCGCCACAAGATCATCGTGCCCCCCGGCAAGCGCGGCAGAATTGCCGAGATCCACGCGGGTGAATTTACCGTAACCGAGCCCGTTGGCAAGCTAAAAACCGAAAAGGGCGATATCGAGCCCATCACCCTGATGCAAAAATGGCCTGTGCGTATCAGCCGCCCCTACCAAAAAAAGCTACCGCCCACCGAGCCGCTGATCTCGGGGCAGCGCGTGATCGACGCACTTTTCCCGCTGGCAAAGGGCGGTACGGCGTGCGTGCCGGGCCCCTTTGGCTCGGGCAAAACGGTGGTACAGCACCAGCTTGCCAAATGGAGCGACGTGGATCTTGTGGTTTACATCGGCTGCGGCGAGCGCGGCAACGAAATGACAGACGTTTTGCACGAGTTCCCCGAGCTCACCGACCCCCGTACGGGCAACTCTCTAATGGAGCGCACCGTGCTGATCGCCAACACCTCGGATATGCCCGTGGCGGCGCGTGAGGCATCGGTCTACACAGGCATTACCATTGCCGAATATTACCGCGATATGGGTCTTTCCGTGGCAGTTATTGCCGATTCGACCTCGCGCTGGGCAGAGGCACTGCGTGAAATGTCGGGCAGACTTGAGGAAATGCCCGGCGAGGAGGGCTATCCCGCGTATCTGACCTCGCGCCTCGCGCAGTTTTACGAGCGCGCAGGCAAGGTCGTTTGCCTTGGCAAGGGCGAGCGTGTGGGCACGCTTTCCGCCATCGGTGCCGTGTCGCCGCAGGGCGGTGACATCTCCGAGCCCGTTACCCAAGCGACCCTGCGTATTGTGAAGGTCTTTTGGGGGCTTGACGCATCGCTTGCCTACCGCCGCCACTTCCCTGCCATCAACTGGCTCAATTCCTACTCGCTCTACCGCGACAAGCTCACCGACTGGTTCTCACAAAACGTTGCCAAGGATTGGATCGAAAAGACCGATGCCTTAATGCGCGTACTGCAAAAGGAAAGCGAGCTGCAGGAGATCGTGAAGCTCGTTGGCACCGATGCCCTTTCCGCGGACGACCGCATGACCATGGAAACAGCGCAGTCGGTGCGCGAGGACTTTTTGCAGCAAAACGCCTTCGACGAGGGCGACAGCTACACGTCCCTTGCCAAGATGTATGCCCTGATGGAGCTGGTGTTCAGCTTTGATAAAAAGGCGCGTGCAGCCATTGAGGCGGGCGCGGACGTGGGCGATATTTCCACGCTGCCCGTGCGCGAGCGCATCGGGCGCGCCAAATCCGTTGAGCAAAGGGACTACCCCGCCGTTTACGCCGAGATTGAGGCGCAAATTGATGAGGAGCTGAAGGCACTGACCGAGAAGGGAGGCACGGTATGATACGCGAATACAAAACCATTGAAGAGGTTGCCGGGCCCCTGATGCTGGTAAAGCAGGTGGACGGTGTCAAATACGACGAGCTTGGCGAGATCGAGCTGCCAAGCGGCGAGGTGCGCCGCTGCCGCGTGCTGGAGGTAAACGGCAGAAACGTGCTGGTGCAGCTCTTTGACAGCGCGGCAGGTCTTTCTCTTGCCGAAAGCCGCGTGCGCTTCACGGGCCACGGCGTAGAGCTTGCCGTATCCGAAAGCATGCTCGGGCGCGTGATGAACGGCATGGGTGAGCCGATCGACGGCGGCGCACCGCTGCCGCGCGAGCATACCCTTGATATCAACGGCACGCCCATCAACCCCGCGGCGCGCCATTACCCCGATGAATTTATTGAAACGGGCGTTTCTACCATTGACGGTCTTAACACCCTTGTGCGCGGACAAAAGCTGCCCATTTTCTCGGGCTCGGGTCTGCCGCACGCAAATCTTGCGGCACAGATCGCAAGGCAGGCAAGGGTGCGCGGTGCAGATGAGAAATTTGCCGTAGTATTTGCCGCCATCGGCATTACCTTCGAGGAAGCGGATTTCTTTATCTCGGATTTCAAAAAGACGGGTGCCATTGACCGCACCGTGCTCTTTATCAATCTCGCCTCCGACCCCGCCATTGAGCGTATCACCACGCCGCGTATGGCACTCACGGCAGCCGAGCATCTTGCCTTTGAGTGCGATATGCACGTGCTTGTTATCATGACCGATATTACCAACTACGCCGAGGCGCTGCGTGAGGTTTCCGCCGCACGCAAGGAGGTACCCGGTCGCCGCGGCTACCCCGGCTATCTTTATACCGACCTCGCATCAATGTACGAGCGCGCGGGCAGAAAAATGGGCAGCAGCGGCTCCATTACCATGATCCCCATTCTCTCAATGCCCGAGGACGATAAAACGCACCCCATCCCCGACCTAACGGGCTATATTACCGAGGGGCAGATCATTCTCTCGCGCGAGCTCTACCGCAAGGGGCTTCTTCCGCCCGTTGTCGTGCTCCCCTCGCTTTCGCGCTTAAAGGACAAGGGCATTGGCGCCGGCAAGACCCGTGAGGATCACGCAGGCACGATGAACCAGCTCTTTTCAAGCTACGCACGCGGCAGGGAGGCAAAGGAGCTGATGGTGGTGCTGGGCGAGGCGGCACTCACACCCATTGACCGCCTGTATGCCAAATTTGCCGATGCGTTTGAGGCGGAATACGTGAACCAAGGCTTTACCGAGCGCCGCAGCATTGAAGAAACGCTTGACCTTGGGTGGCGGCTGCTTTCGATCCTGCCGCGCAGTGAAATGAAGCGCATCAAGCCCGAGCTTGTAGCAAAGTACTACAAAGGAAATTGATGGTATGGCAGAAATTCGTGTAAACCCCACGCGCATGGAGCTGAAAAAGCTGCAAACGCGTTATGCCACCGCGCAGCGCGGACACAAGCTCCTCAAGGATAAGCGCGATGAGCTGATGCGCATCTTTTTGCTGGTGGTGCGCGAGGCAAAGGCTTTGCGTGAGGAGGTAGAAGCGGCACTGCAGGGTGCCTTTGGCGGCTTTGCCGTTGCCGCCGCCACCACACACCCCAAAATGCTTGAAACGGCACTGCTTCTCCCTCGCACCGAGGCAGAGCTCCGCGTAACGCTGAAAAACTGCATGAGCGTAGAGGTGCCCGCCTTTGATATGAGGATCACGGGCGAGGGCGAGAGTGCCAATTACGGCTACGCCTTCACCTCGGGCGAGCTTGACGCCGCCGTTGATGCCTTTGGCAGCATTCTGCCCGCCATGCTCAAAATGGCGCAGCTTGAAAAACAGGCGCAGCTCCTCGCCGAGGAGATCGAGCGCACAAGAAGGCGCGTCAATGCGCTGGAGCATATCATGATGCCCCGCTACCTTGAAGCCATTAAAGCAATTAAAATGAAGCTTGAGGAAAACGAGCGCGGCAACGTCACACGCCTCATGAAGGTAAAGGATATGATGCTCCGGGCACGCCTTGAGGAAAAGCACAGCTTTTTCCCCGATGAGGAGGAACGATGAAAGCAAAACAAATTTTAATGCTTTGCGGCGCGCTGCTGCTTGCCGCACTGCTGATTGCCGCAGCCATCTACCTTGCGCCCTCAAAAGCCATTGACTTTCGCGGCTACGTGCAGGAGATCTTTTTTGATGACACCAATGACGGCAGCAAGCAGGTTGCCGCCATTCACGCAACCAACGCGTTCGGCGAGGGGAGCTATAGCCGAGGAGAGCCGAACACATAAGCCTCTCGGCGCAACATTTTTGCAGCTTTTGCCGCATCGCGGCTTGTAAGGTAATTACATTACTGCGCCGCGCCACAACAAAATCTGCTAAAAATCTTTCAGCCGAGAGGTGCTTTGCAGCTTCGGCAGAGCAAAAAGGTGTTATGAAAAGGGAAATTGCCGCAGTAATATGTGGATATTACAAGGCATTTTCCTGCAGTCAGAGCGCGTTTTTGCCCGCCCAAGCCTTGTGGGTTCGGCTCTCCTCGGCTATACCGTTTATGCCGAATACGATATCCGCATCACCGACATTAGCGGCAACAAAATGAAGCTTGACGACATCCGCCCCGGCGACATGATAGACCTTGATTACAAGCACAAGGTAGGCAAAAACGGCGAGCGCTATGCCAAATGGATCACCGTTTGCCCGCAAGCAGAGCCAACGAAATAAAAACGAAAACCACCGTTTGACGCAAAAAACGCCAAACGGTGGTTGCTTTTCGGTTTTTGCTGCATCTCATCAGCCAAAATCATGACGCGCCAAGCTAAATACACTATTTTACACGATTTTATAATATTTGTCAATATTATATTGTGTTTCATATTATAATATCTTATATCTTATGATGGATGGAGGAGCTATGAAACCGTTAAAGCAGAGCATCAGCATTACTTTAGACAGCGACGTGATTGCCGCCATTAAGACCCACGCGGAAAACTGTGACCGCTCGGTTTCGCAATACATCAATTTGGTTTTGAAGGAGCACCTGCAAAAGGGCGCAAAAAGCTAATCATCGCGTCATGCGCGAAAAACAAAAGCCTCCCTGTAGGGAGGCTTTTTGTATTGTGTGCCTGTTGTCAAGACGCACCGCAGGCAACAGGCGACAGCGTACTTATGTACGTCGAGCTTGTTGGCGAGGCGCAACGCAGCATCGCGCAGCTTATTGCAGAAATTAAATTTACACAAGCAAAACTCGCGCAAGAAGCAAGCGAGGCAATGGCGCATAAAAACGCACACGTGCGTTTTGCAATGGTTTGCAAGCAAACCATGCGAGGGCAGGCAAAGCTCCACAACACCCGGCGTACTTGTGTACGTCGAGGTTGTTGGCGAGGAGCAACGCAGCATCGCGCAGCTTATTGCGCGAGTTAGAAATCCCGTCTGCCCTCAAGCGCACGGGAAAGCGTGATCTCATCGGCATATTCAAGCTCACCCCCGTAGGGAATGCCGTGGGCTAAGCGCGTGACCTTAATGCCAAGGGGCGAGAGAAGGCGTGAGATATACATAGCCGTTGCCTCCCCCTCGGTGGTAGCACCCGTGGCAACAATAACCTCCTTCACCGTTTCATCCTGCAAGCGCGCAAGCAGCTCTCGCAGCGAAAGCGTATCGGGGGTAATGCCACTCATCGGGGAAATAAGGCCGTGCAGCACGTGATACACACCGTTAAAGGAGCGCACACGCTCAAACGCCATCACGGCACGTGCATCCTCCACCACACAGATCACGCTTCTGTCGCGTGCAGGGTTGGCGCACACGGGGCAGATCTCGCGGTCGGTGAGATTTTCACAAATGGGGCAACGGTGTATTTTTGCCTTTGCGTCACTGATTGCCGCAGTAAAGGCGGCAATATCCTCGGGGGTGTATTCAAGCAGTGCCAGCGCCAAGCGCTGTGCCGACTTGCGCCCGATACCGGGCAGACGCGCAAACTGCTCAGAGAGGATATCCAGTGCCTCAATACCCGTATTCATCAAAACAGCCCCGGTATGCCGGGCATACCCAACGCACCCGTCAGCTTGGACATTTCGGCACTGTTGGTATCCTCTACGCGCTTGATCGCCTCATTTACGGCAGCAACCAAAATATCGGAAAGGGTTTCAATGTCGTCGGGGTCAACGATCTCGGGGTCAATATCAAGCGAGAGGATCTGCTTTTTGCCGCTGATCCTTACACTAACGGCTCCGCCGCCCGCGGTTACGTCGTACTCGCGATTATCAAGCTCCTCTTGCAGGGCTGCCATATCCTCCTGCATTTTCTGTGCCTGCTGCAGCATGGCGTTCATGTTACCTGCGCCGCCCATGCCCTTCGGGTAATTTGCTCTCATAATTCTTACTCCTTTTTATCGTCATTGCTGCCCGTTTTCCGCGGCAGATAAAATATCGTCGATCACGGTATCGTTTTTTGCAGTGGGCGCATCCGCCGTTTCGATCAGAAGATCGCGGTCGTGCACCTCTCTTTGCAGCTCAAGACAAAGCGCGTGACGCAGCACGTCCCTGCCCCCCGCTTGCTCCAGCATCATTTCGGCAAAGGTGCTCGGCAAGATCACCACAATGCGCTGCTGCTCGTCAAGAAAAGCGCGTGCATCGGAAAGGAAGGAGGCAAGCATCGCGTTTTCCTTGGCAATGCGTGCCACGCAGTTGACAAAACCGCGCATACGCGTTAAAATTCTGCCACCGTTTGGCGTTTTTTGCGCCGAAACGGGGGGCTTGGACGCCTCTGCGGGTGCTGCCTTTTGCGCGGGTGCGGCAGGCTTTTCGGGTACGCTCTGCACGCGCTCCTCCGCAGTTACCCCATCGGGGGGCGGCGTTTTTGCCGCAGATGCCGAAAACGCCCCCGTGAGGGCTGCATCCTCCAGCTTTTCTACACGCGCAACCAACCCCTCAACCGAGGTGTCAAGGCGCGGATCGCACATGCGGATCAGGGTCAGCTCCGCCACCATGCGCTTTACGGCATTTGCACCTTGCATGGCAAACAGTGCATCCTCAAGCAAGCGGCAGTGCGCAAGCAGCGTTCCCTTTTTAAAGCGTGCCGCAAGTGCTGCGATCTCGGCAGCCTCCACGTCGGAAAGATCAAGATAGCGCGCGGCGTTCTCGGTGGTCTTCATAACCAGCATATCGCGGTAAACACCGATCAGATCCTGCCAAAAAACAGTCAGCTCGCGCGAAGCGGAAACTGCCTCATGCACGGCACCGAATATGGCGTCGTAATCGGCATCGGCCACGGCGCGGACAAGCGAAAGCGTGCTCTCGCGGCCAACCGACCCCATCATTTCATCTACCGTTGCGGTGTTAATTTCTCTGCCGCCGCCCGCACAAAGCTCCAGCAGGCTGATGGCATCACGCATGCCGCCCTGTGCCATGCGCGCAATGCGGTCTGCGGCGGCACCGTCAAGCGAAATACCCTCCCTTTTTGCAATATAGGAGATGCGTGCCGCCAAAACGGGCGAGGCAATGCGGCGAAAATCAAAACGCTGACAGCGGGAAACAATGGTAGCGGGGAGCTTGTGCAGCTCGGTGGTGGCAAGCACGAATATCACGTGCGCGGGCGGCTCCTCCAGGGTTTTAAGAAGCGCGTTAAACGCGCTGGCGGAGAGCATGTGCACCTCGTCTACAATGTAAACGCGGTAGCGGAGAGCAGAGGGGGTGTAGACCACCTCGTCACGAATATCACGAATGCTTTCAACGCCGTTGTTGGAGGCGGCGTCCATTTCAAGCACGTCGGTCGCGCTGCCGTTATCGATCGAGCGACAGGCGGCGCATTCGCCGCAGGGGCTGCCGTTTTGCGGGTTAAGGCAGTTTACCGCCTTGGCAAGAATTTTGGCGCAGGTGGTTTTACCCGTGCCGCGCGAGCCGCAAAAAAGATAGGCGTGGCTGGGCGCGCCGTTTTTGACCTCGTAGCGCAGCACCGAGGTAATATGCTCCTGCCCGCATACGTCGTCAAACGTTTTCGGGCGCCACTTACGGTATAAAGCCTGATGCATCGCTTGCCACTCCTTTTTTATTTATAAACGTTAAGCCGCAAAATAAGACCATACACCTTAAAATCGAACGTCACCTTTGCGCGGCATTCGCATCTCTTGCTCAGAGCAGGCACCCTCGCGGCACATCGGGAGGGCTGCTTAATGCTGCTTGGTTCCCCATCTGACATGGTTCACAGCGCCCAATTGCGCAAGACCCACTCGTCAACACAAAAGAATACGCGCCGGACCGCATCGCCTCGGTCCTCAAAAAAGGGATCCACCCCTGCGTATAGCGGATTTCAGGTGCAGGGCCCCGCTACTCCCCCGGCTGGTATGGCCTTATTTTACGGCTTACCTTAATATTATACCAAAGTATGTGCAAATTTGCAAGTGAATTTTGCGGTTTTTCAAAAAAACATCACTTTTCATTTTACAACCGCGTCACAGCCAAAATCCATGCTGCCGCCTGCGCGAGCTTGTTGTCGGAGAATAATAAAAAACGACCACTCGCGAGCGAGTGGTCGTTTTTTAAACGGCAGACTTTACGCAAAGCGCTCAATTTGCCGCCTGCGGCAAATTGCTGACCGTATATGCCTCCATGCTAAAGCTTCCGCTAAAGCGCGAGCCCTCACCGTCAATGGGGGTAAACCGATAGCCCTCCATATCAATGTCAGCGGCAAGCCGAACGTACTGACCGTGGAAGCTGCGCCCCGCCTGTACCATTTGCGAGAACATTTGCAGCTGCGCGGGCGTTTCAATCAAGAAGGGGTCCCCTGCCGTACCCGTGCCGCCCGCAAAATTCACGCAAGGCGTCGCACCGCTTGCATCGGCGATCCACAGGGAAACAATATTATCGTTTGCCGCAAACGCACCGTAAAAGCGATAGCCGTGATCGGCAACGTAATTATAAAGAAACTCACGCATCAAGCGCGTGCCGGAGGCGTTGCCGCCACGAAACGCATTTTCGTGCGAGGTGTAGGCATAATCCGAGGTGTTGTAGATCACAACTGCCTTGGGCGGGTTTTTCCCTAAAACCTCAATATCACCGATAACCGCCGCATCGCTTGCCACGTCAAACCACTGCACCTTGGCAAAAACACCGGGATCGGAGCGATTGCAAAGGCTATAGATAAGCGGGATCTGCGGGAAGCAATAAATGGGATCGCCCTCATCGGTGTTTTCCATGATCGCGTAGCACACGCTCTCATACACCGCCTTTGTTTCGGCAGACATTTCAATGCCGCCAAGCAGCGGCAGCGAGGTGGTTTCGGTGCTTGCCCAATAATCGGATTCGTTCATACCCCACCAGTTGTAGGTTGCAACCATTTTCTTGCCGCCGCACTGCAGCACCAGCAGCAAGGAAAGTGCCGCCACAAGGCAACGCACCGCGTTGCCGCCAACGCGCACCGCGCGCAGCGCGTGCAGCGAAACAATGTATTTTTCGCAAAGCAACAATGCCGCAACAACCAAAAAGACAATGCCAAAGGATGCCTGCCCCTCGGCAAGGCCGCCCGAATTGCCACAGCCAAAGGAGATTGCAAAATATGCGCCCGCAAGCGAAAAGATCAGAATTTCGGCGCGCATGGTATCTGTTTTTTTCGCAATATCGATCAAGCCCCAAACGCCAAAGGTAACAAAGATCGGAAATACGGCAAGAAAGAGCGCGTAGGTTGAAAAATAATTTTTTGGAACAAGTGCCTGCGCAAAGCCCCTTGAGAGCACCAGCAGCATCACGCCAAGCGCCGCCAGCATGGCAAAGCCAAGGCCGAGCCAAGGTGCAAGCCTGTCGTTTTGCGCCTCGCCCGCCGCCATGCCAACTGCGGCCTGCAATTTTTTCTGTACGCAAAAGCGATAAAACAGATAAGAGCCCACAAGAAACACCAGCAGCACAAATGCCACGGGGACAGAATGCAAAAAAGCAATGGCGTTGTTGGTGATCCAGCCAAACAGCACAGCCTGCATACCGCCCTTAGCCCCCGCCGCACTAACGCCTGTCATTGACAAATAGGGGGCAAGCGCACCGTTTATCAGCAGCGGCAGAAAAACAAGTGCCATCACCACCGCGAGGGGCACCAGCATGCACGCGGCGTCAATAATAACGGTTTTCATACGAAAACGGCACCAAAGTGCAATATAGATCACCAGGATGAGTGCATATACAAAGAAGATCAAACCGATGTTTTGCTTAATATTGATAAACACCGCCGAAAAAATGCCGCACAAAACAAGATCCCTTCGATAGGGCTTGCCCTCAGTCATGCTTTTTACAGTTCGCAGCAGAAAGTAAAGCGAAAAGGCGGCAAACACATCCATGAGGCGAATGTAATCATAAAAGAGCTGCACCACCTCGGACTGCAGATAAAAAACAGCCGCAACAGAGGCGATCAGGGCAATATAGCTCCGCTTTTTTCCAACGATAACGGTAGCCGAAAGATAGAGCCCCAGTGCGATCAAGGCAAAAAAGACAATGCCAAGGCGGCGGAGCACGATCAGCTCATAGCCGAATATTTTGGTAATAAACGCCACCAAATAAATGTACATGGGAGAATAAAGATACTCAAAATCGCGATACGGCACCAAGCCACGGTTAATGCATTGCGCGTAATAGGTGTACCAGCCCTCTGCAAACGGCAGCGTCTTATTATACATAACAGACACAAACAGCACCGCGATCGCCACAGCAAGCGCAGCGAAGCCATAAAACTGCTTGTCATTCTTAACAGCCTGCACACAGCGCGCAAAGCGCGCCTTCAGCCGATCCTTGATCATACGGGCCCTCCGTTCATTGTGATGCTTTATGCTTTTTAGAAGGAGAAGGCAAGGGCATACAAGCCCATCCCCGTTCCCCTCAAAAATCATTCTTATTTTATCATATCACATTTTTAGCTTAAATTCAATATCCTTATAGTCAATATCTCTGCCAATTATATTTTTTTCTGCAAAAAATACAATTTCTTGCATCTGTTTACATTTTTTTAAAAATATGCTATACTGTATCTGTCAATCAACGGCAAGGAGGCGAGCGCGTGGAGGATCTTAAAAAATATCTGTCCCTTTATCTGCGTATCGGCAGATCGCTGGTGCTCTATTTTTCCTATCTTGCCATTTCGGGTATCGCAGGGCTTGGCGCGCGCGGGGTAGCGGGTGCCGTGGCACTGCTTTCCCTTCTCATTTTCCACAGCACCGTGCGCGTGTTTGGCGAGACCGACCGCCATATCGCCGCGCTTGCCCTTACATACCGTAAAAAAACGGGCGAGTACGGGCGAAAAACAAGCGAGATCTTTCGCCTCATTCTCACCGAAAAGGAGCTGCGCATCGAGCTTGCCACGCTGCTGCTTATGCCGATCCTGCTGCCCGTTGAGGCAGGCTATACCGCCTTTGCCACGCTGCTGCTTCAAGACCCCGCAAGCCTGCCACGCTTCCTTTTAAAGGCGGCGGTGCTCGGCGTAGTGCTGCCCCTTTTCTTCGGCCTTTGGCTGCTCTCGCGCTATTTTTCGTTTTTGTGGTGGAGCAGCGAGAAAAAAATGCGCAAGCAGGAGCACCCTCATCGCGCGCTTGCCCTAAAGCTGCTTATCATCACCGCCGTTTATGTGTTAGGCGGCCTTTTGATCGTATATTTTTTGGAGATCCTCGCGTCGTTTTTCAACATTTTACGTGCCATGGCAGCACTGCGTTGGTGGCTGCCCGTGGCACTGATCGCAAGTACATTTTTGCTGATCCTTCTCACTCGCCTTCGGCGCGCTCTGCGCCTGCGCCGCAATTTTTTCAAAAAGCTAAGGCAGCTTTGCCGCGAGCAGGGCATCGCCCTCTCCCCCATCAAACGCCCCTATCGCTCGCTGCTGCGCCTTTCCGACGAGGTGAATTTTACCCTGCAGCACGGTGAAAAAACCTATAGCTGCAAGCTGTTTGGCACACTCAACCGCCGCAATCCGCTGTATTTTTCAGAGCGCGGGATCGTGCAATGTCTGCACAGCTTCCGTTTTCGGCGCATAGAATATTTTCGCTACACCACACAGTTTGACTTCAGCTTCGAGGCCGAGGGCACAAAAGCGTTGATCGTCATTCCCGTTTCAAAGGAGATCTTTGCGGGGCACACCGAGTATTTTCGCCCCATCGACACGGGCGAAACGGTGGGCGCATACAAAATCTTTACCGCCACGGGGTTCCTCGGAGCGCTCTCACGCAACGTGGTAGACAGATAAGGATAGGTTGACATATGAAGATCAAGATCAAAGAAAAAAGCTACGACGAGGTGCTGGCATTACCTGCCACCCCCCACAAAAAGCCCATAAGACAGGGGCTTTTCTGGCGCACGCTGCTGCGTGCCGTTTCCTGCCCTGACCTCATGGCAACGCACTTCAAATGTGAAAAAATAGGCATGGAGCGACTTGGCAAAAGAGAGCCCGCGCTCTTTTTGATGAACCACTCAAGCTTCATTGATCTGAAGATCGCCTCCACCGTTCTTTACCCCCGCCCCTTTCAGATCGTTTGCACCACCGACGGATTTGTGGGAAAAAATCTGCTCATGCGCCTGCTTGGCTGTATTCCCACCACAAAATTCGTCACCGACCTCAACCTCGTGCGCGACATGGTATACGCCACCAAAAAGCTAAAAAGCTCGGTGCTGATGTTCCCCGAGGCAGGCTACTCCTTTGACGGCACGGCGACGGCTCTCCCTGACAGCCTTGGAAAATGCGCCAAGCTTTTGGGGGTTCCCATCATCACCATACAAACGCACGGTGCTTTTGCGCGCGATCCGCTTTACAATAACCTGCAACGCCGCCGCGTAAAGGTGTCCGCCACCATGGAATACCTGCTCTCCCCCGAGGAGATCGGGGCACTTTCCGCCGAGGAGATCGCCGCGCGGATCGGTGAAAAATTTACCTTTGACAGCTTCCGCTGGCAGCAGGAAAATAACGTTAAGATCAACGAGCCCTTTCGCGCCGATTACCTCAATCGCGTGCTTTATAAATGCCCCGCCTGCAAAAGGGAGGGCAGCATGATCGGCGCGGGCACTACCCTTACCTGCGGGTGCTGCGGCAAGGCTTGGGTGCTGGATGAATACGGCTACCTCAAGGCAGTGGCGGGCGAAACCGAATTTTCGCACGTGCCCGACTGGTACGCGTGGGAGCGCGAATGCGTGAAAAAGGAGATCGAGGCAAACGAATATCTCATTGACCTCGACGTAGAAATTTACGTATTAAGCGATACCAAGTGCCTTTATCACGTGGGCAACGGACACCTCACACACTCGCGTGCGGGCTTTCACCTAACGGGCTGCGAGGGCAAGCTCAACTACACGCAGGATCCCATTCTTTCCTATACCCTCAATTCCGATTTCAACTGGTACGAGATCGGTGACGTGATCTCGATCGGCACGAAAAATCTCGTTTACTACTGTTTTCCGAAGGAAAAGGGCGATTTTGCCGCCAAGGCGCGCCTTGCCACCGAGGAGATCTATAAGCTGGTGCGCGAGGAGCGCACCTCACTTCACCGTGCCGCCGTCAATGCAAAAAAATCATAAATTCGTGGTGTAACGGTGCGAATAATCAAACAATATCTTTGGAATTTTGAACCACGCGCAGCGTGAGGGACATGGCGCGTGGTTTTCTGTTACAAAAGGGGCTGTCTCAAATGTAAATTTGAGACAGCCCTCTCTTTTATTTTCCCGCATCGCGGATCTTCTAAATTCCCCATCAGAATCTCCTCGACGGCATACGGTGTGCCATGATCACAGTAAAACGCTGCACCCCTCATACGTGATATATGGATAATGCGCGATTTCTGCCACAATTTCTCCCTCGTAATATTTATTCAATATAAGAAAGCAGCACGCCTGCCGCCTCCACAAGATACCGTGCATAGACCTCGCGCATCTCGGGCGGAAGTCTGCCCGCCGAGCACTCAAAATTAAACACGCCATCAAAGCCCGTTAGTGCCAGTCCTCGCATGGCATCCTTCCAATCCACGTTGCCGATAAAGGGCGGCTCATGCGTGTCATCGCCCG
>JAZOLJ010000040.1:0-9200 GCA_045652845.1 Eubacteriales bacterium
TTAATTATCTTTAAGCAAAAACCCCCCTTGCGAGGCCAGGTGTGGCTTTGTGTTAAACGGTGGTGGCAACAAAAGATTTTGACGTTTTATCTTGCAAAATTTTATATAATATGTTATACTAATATAACTTATGTGCTTTTGAACAAAACAAACAGGAGTATAACTATGGAAGCAAAGAGAAGCTCTTTTACCGGAAAGATCGGCTTTGTGCTGGCGGCGGCAGGGTCTGCCGTGGGTCTTGGCAACATTTGGCGCTTTCCGTATCTTGCCGCAAAGTACGGCGGCGGTATTTTTCTGCTCGTTTATATTGCGCTATCCGTCACCTTCGGCTTTTCGCTGATGATTGCAGAGATCGCCATCGGGCGCAAGACGGGGCAAAGCCCAATCGGCGCCTTCCGTGCCCTTGATAAGCGCTTTTCCTTTGTTGGCGTGCTTGCCGCCGTGGTCCCCGCCATTATTTTGCCTTACTATTCGGTTATTGGCGGCTGGGTCATGAAGTACGTTGCGGGCTTTGCCACGGGGCAGGGCTCGGCTATGGCGGGCGATGCTTATTTTGGTGGGTATATCGGTAAAACGGGTGAGCCGCTTTTGTGGTTTGCACTCTTTATGGGTCTTACCGCCCTTGTGGTGCTGCTGGGCGTTGACAAGGGCATAGAAAAGGTCAGCAAGATCATGATGCCCGCACTCATCGTGCTGATCCTCTTTATTGCCATTTACAGCATCGTTGCCGTTGATGGCGCATGGGATGGCGTGATCTACTATATCAAGCCCGATTTTGCCAAGTTTTCTTGGAAAACGGTGGTAGCCGCCATGGGGCAGCTCTTTTATTCCATGTCACTTGCCATGGGCATTATGATCACCTTTGGCTCTTACATGAAAAAGGAGATCAGCATTGAGAAATCGGCACATCAGATCGAGATCTTTGATACCGGTGTGGCATTTCTTGCGGGTCTGATGATCATTCCCGCTGTGTTTGCCTTCGGCGGCGAGCGGGCGCTTGGTGACAGCGGCCCCAGCCTTATGTTTAAAACGCTCCCCAAGATCTTTGACACCATGCCGGGCGGTGATTTTATCGGCGCTGCATTCTTTATCATGGTGTTTTTTGCGGCGCTGACCTCCTCTATTTCTCTGATGGAAACGGTGGTTTCTACGCTGCTTGACAAGATAAAGCTCAACCGTAAGCTTTGCTGCGTGATCGTGCTTGTGTTTAGCCTGCTGGTGGGTGCTGTTTCCTCGCTTGGATACAGTGCGTGGAGTGGCGTGACGCTGCTTGGCATGCAGTTTCTTGATTTCTTCGATTTTATCAGCAACAGCGTGATCATGCCTGTGGTGGCACTTGCAACCAGCATTTTCGTGGGCTTTATTTTAAAGCCGCAGGCGGTCATCGACGAGGTTGAGATCTCGGATGGCAAGTTCAAATGGAAAAAGATGTTCTCGGTTATGATCCGCTACGTGGCACCTGTGTGCATCCTCGCGATCCTGGTAACCGCGATCCTCGGCGCATTTACCGACTTTAAGCTCTAACGCTAAAATGATAAAAGAAAAGGGTGCGCTTCAAATTTAAGCATGGAGCGCACCCTTAAAAGTTTGACTATAATAAAAAAGTTTTCAGTAAAGGAGATGCTTTATGTTTGAGTTGATCATTGCGAGGCTGAACGATGCACTTTACGGCTATATTTTGATCATTCTTTTGATCGCAGGCGGACTGTATTTTACCGTGCGCACCAAGGGTGCACAGTTTCGCTTGCTTGGCGCGCAGCTGCGCGCTGTTACCGAAAAGCCAAAGGACGGTAGCGGTGTTTCCTCATTTCAAGCACTGATGGTTTCCACCGCCTCGCGCGTGGGCACGGGTAATATCATTGGTGTTTCTACGGCACTTTGCCTCGGCGGCTTTGGTGCTATGCTTTGGATGTGGGTCATTGCCGCAATCGGCGGTGCAACGGCACTGATCGAAAGCACGTTGGCGCAGATCTACAAAAAGCGCAGCCCAAACGGTGCTTGCGGCGGCCCTGCCTATTATATTGAAAAGGGGCTTGGCTGCAGATGGCTGGCTGTCGTTTTTTCCGTGGTTCTGATCGTCACCTATGGTGTTGGCTTTAATATGCTGGCTTCTTACAATCTGCAATCTACCTTTTCTGCATACAGCTTTTATAACCCCACCTACACCCCTTGGATCATCGGCGCGGTGCTTGCCCTTTTGGTGGGCTTTTGCTTGCTTGGCGGCGGAAAAGGCATTATCAAGGTAACGGGTGTGCTTGTGCCCGTGATGGGCGTGGCGTATATTTTGGTTGCGCTTTTGATTTCGCTGATGAATATTACTGCGCTCCCCGCAGTATTTGGCGAGATCCTTCGCAGTGCCTTCGACGTCAAGGCGATCTTTGGCGGCTTTAGCGGCTCCTGCGTGATCTACGGCATCAAGCGTGGGCTATTCAGCAACGAGGCAGGTGTCGGCTCGGCGCCCAACGCTTCTTCCTCGGCAGAGGTATCTCATCCCATTAAGCAGGGTCTGGTGCAAACGCTCTCGGTGTTTATTGATACCATTTTGATCTGCTCCGCTACCGGCTTTATGTGCATGACATCGGGTGTGGAGGTGACAGCAGAGCTTTCGGGCGCGCCATACGTGCAGGCGGCACTGTCTGCCACCCTTGGCAGCTTTGGCCCTATATTCATTACCGTGGCAATGGTGCTCTTTGCGTTTACCACGCTGCTTGGCAACCTTTATTACGTGGATCAGTGCGTGTTTTATATTCTCGGTCGCGTGCCGGGGAAATGGGTGCAGCGCGCCTACCATATCGCTGCCGCGCTGATCGTGCTGCTGGGCGCGGGGCTCTCCGCAGATCTTTTGTGGAACATATCTGACGTTACCATGGGTGTTATGACGCTGATCAATATGCCCGTCATCGTTATTCTTGGAAAATACGCCTTCCGCGCACTGAAAAACTTTGACGAGCAGCGCAAAGACGGCAAAAATCCCGTGTTTTGCGCCAAGGATATCAATCTGCCGCACGAGGTGGATTATTGGCAATAATACTGTGAGATGTGCGTTAAGTCCTGCGGACTTGCTATGAAGATGCGCTTGTCGCCTAAACGGCTCCATTCGCTTCGCGAACCGCACATCTTCCCCCACGCCGCCCTTCGGGCTGCGTGATTGCAAAAAGCACCCTCTTCGCCACACAAAAAGCCCCCGCCGCGAGGGCGGGGGCTCTTTGTGTGGCGGAGAGAGTGGGATTCGAACCCACGGTCCCACTGAAGGGATCACTGGTTTTCAAGACCAGCTCCTTAAACCACTCGGACATCTCTCCTTATTTGTTTGCGGGCGTTGCTCGTTTGCACGGCAACGGAAGTATTTTACCACATTTTACGGTGAATGTCAAGGTCTTTGCAGGTGGCTTTTTTCGCACAAAGTGCAAAAAGCGAAAAAAATTTGCGAAATCTCTTGCTTTTTTGAAAAAGTTGTGCTACAATAGTAAGGCTATGTATATTTGCGCTTTTTTTGCGCTTGATTTTGAATGTTTTCGGAGGTTTGAAAATGGAAATCGCTTTGGGCATTGTTTTGATCGTAATGGCGTTGTTTTTGGTAGTTGCCGTGCTGATGCAGCAGGGTAAGGACAAAAAGCTCTCCGGCTCTATCGCCGGTGGTGCTGAAACCTTTTTCGGTAAGGGCAAGGGCAGCAGCTTTGATAAGATCCTTTCTCGCGCAACCACGGTTGTTGCCATTCTGTTTGGCATTTTGGTTGTTGCAATGTACGTAATCGTTTCTAAGCTGAACGGTTAAGATAGAACAGGCGGTCGGGCGCTCCCCACCGCCGTTTTCTTTTTCGAAAAAGGGGCAGCCTCAAATGCATTTGCATTTGAGGCAGCCCTTGCTTTATTTGTTGGCAAGATACTCGTCAATGGCAGCTGCGGCGGTTTTGCCCGCGCCCATGGCAAGAATAACGGTTGCGGCACCGGTTACGGCATCGCCGCCCGCATATACGCCCTCAAGGCTGGTCTTGCCCGTTGCCTCATCTACCACAATGCCGCCCCAACGGTTGATCTCAAGCCCGTTGGTGGTATCCTTGATGAGAGGATTGGGGGAGGTGCCGATCGACATCACAACGGTATCCACGTCAAGCAGATATTCGCTGCCGGGGATCTCCACCGGGCGGCGGCGTCCCTTTTCGTCGGGCTCGCCCAGTTCCATGCGGATGCAACGCATGCCCGTAACAAAGCCGTTTTTGGGGTCACGCTTATCCTCCTTGTTGCGGTAGCCAATGATCTCCACGGGGTTATTGAGAAGCAGGAATCCGATGCCCTCCTCCCCGGCGTGCTCTACCACCCCGCGGCGGGCGGGCAGCTCCTCCATCGAGCGTCGGTAAACGATATACACCTTCTCGGCACCCAGGCGCAGTGCAGTACGCGCAGCATCCATGGCAACGTTGCCGCCGCCAACCACAGCCACCTTACCGCCACGCATTACGGGGGTCTCGCCGTCGGGTTTGTATGCTTTCATCAGGTTAACACGTGTGAGGTACTCGTTTGCCGAGTAAACGCCCTTGAGGTTTTCACCGGGAATGTTCATAAAGCGGGGCAGACCTGCACCCGACCCGATAAATACAGCCTCAAAGCCCTCCTCCATCAGCTCCTCAACCGAAACGGTTTTGCCGATGACTACGTTGGTGGCAATTTCAACGCCAAGCTTCCTTAGCCCCTCGATCTCACCCTCTACGATTGCCTTCGGAAGACGGAATTCGGGAATGCCGTAAACCAGCACGCCGCCCGCTACGTGAAACGCCTCGAAGATGGTTACGGCGTAGCCCTTTTTGGCAAGGTCGCCCGCACAGGTAAGACCTGAGGGGCCGGAGCCAACCACTGCCACGCGGTGACCGTTGGGGGTGGGCTTTACCGCAGCCTTGTCAGCCTTGGCGTTATGATAGTCGGCAACAAAACGCTCTACGCGGCCAATGCCGACGGGCTCACCCTTAATGCCGCGCACACACTTGCCCTCGCACTGGCTTTCCTGCGGGCAAACTCGACCGCATACCGCGGGCAGGGAGCTTTGTTGTGCAATGATACCGTAAGCGCCCACAAAGTCGCCCTTTGCAGCTTGTGCGAGAAAGGCAGGGATGTTGATATTGACAGGGCAGCCTGCAACGCATACGGGCTTTTTGCAGTTAAGACAGCGTGCCGCCTCGTCCATTGCCTGCTCGGCGGTGTAGCCGAGGGCAACCTCGTCAAAGTTATGCGCGCGGACCTTTGGGTCTTGCGTTGGCATTTGGTTTTTCTTCAAAGACATATTTGCCATGGTCAGCCCTCCTTCTTGTTAAAGAGATTGCAGGCATCCTCGTGCTTGTGACGCTCGAAATCGCGGTACATGGAGGAACGCTCCATTGCCTCGTCAAAATCGATTTCGTGTGCATCAAACTCGGGGCCATCCACGCAAGCAAACTTGGTTTTGCCGCCAACCGTCAAACGGCAGCCGCCGCACATGCCCGTGCCGTCAATCATAACGGGGTTCATGCTGGCAATGGTCTTAATGCCGTATTCCTTGGTCAAGAGGCTGACAAACTTCATCATCACAAGCGGGCCGATGGTAATAACCTCGTCGTACTGCTCGCCCGACTCGATCAGCTTTTTGAGGGCATCGGTGACAAGACCCTTCTCGCCCACCGAGCCGTCGTCGCTCATCAGCACAAAGCGAGAGCTGTTCGCGCGGAACTCATCCTCAAGAATGACAAGCTCCTTGCTGCGAAAGCCGACGATGGCGTGCACCTCGGCACCTGCTGCGTGCAGTGCCTTGGTAACGGGGTAAGCAATGGCAGAGCCAACGCCGCCACCGACAACGGCAACCTTTTTAAGACCCTCGATCTCGGTCGCGCGGCCAAGAGGGCCGACAAAATCGGCGATCGACTCACCCTTGCCAATACGATTCAGCTTTTCGGTGGTACCGCCCACGATCTGGAAAATAATAGTGACAGTTCCTGCCTCGGGGTCACTGTCTGCAATGGTAAGGGGGATGCGCTCTCCCATATCGTCCACACGCAAAATGATAAATTGCCCCGGCTTTGCCTTTTTGGCAACCAAGGGTGCTTCGACCTCAAGTAACGTGACCGTGGGGTTCAGTTCTTTTCTTTCGATAATGCGATACATAAAAATCTCCCTTGTATAGCGGGGGCGGAGACCTGTACGTCCCCGCCCCCGTGTTAGTGGTTTTTAAAAATTAGCAAACACCGTAAGCGAGCATTGCGCGTGCAACCTTGAGGAAGCCTGCAATGTTTGCGCCGGCAACAAGGTCGTCACCAAGGCCGTATTCGTGTGCAGCGTCGATGGAGTTTTTGAAGATGTTGTGCATGATCATGTGCAGCTTCTCGTCAACCTCTTCGGCAGTCCAGCTGTAACGCATGGAGTTCTGGGACATTTCAAGACCGGAAACCGAAACGCCGCCGGCGTTTACTGCCTTGGAGGGAGCAACGATCACGCCGTTTGCCTTGAGGTAAGCGATCGCCTCGTTGGTGGTAGGCATGTTTGCCCACTCAACGTAGTACTTCAGGCCGTTTGCAACCATCTTTTCAGCCTCAACCATGCCAACCTCATTCTGGGTTGCGCAGGGCATCATGATGTCAGCCTTAACGCCCCAGGGCTTCTGGCCTGCAAAGAACTCAACGCCAAACTTGTCGGCGTAATCCTGTACGCGGTTGCGGCAGGAAGCGCGCATCTCAAGCATGTAGTTGACCTTCTCCTCGGTGCTAACACCGTCGGGATCGTAGATGTAGCCGTCGGGACCGGAGATGGTCAGCACCTTGCCGCCCAGCTCGTTGATCTTCTTAACGGCACCCCAAGCAACGTTACCAAAGCCGGAAACGGCAAAGGTCTTGCCCTTGATGTCGTCGCCGAAGTAATTCAGCATATCCACTGCGTAGTAAACCGCACCAAAGCCGGTAGCCTCGGGACGCAGGATCGAGCCGCCGTAGGGCAGGCCCTTACCGGTCAGCACGCCGGTAAACTCGTCACGCAGTCTTTTGTACTGACCGAACATGTAACCGATCTCACGTGCGCCAACGCCAATGTCGCCTGCGGGCACGTCGGTGTTAGCACCGATGTGCTTCTGCAGCTCGGTCATAAAGCTCTGGCAGAAGCGCATAACCTCGGCGTCGGACTTGCCCTGCGGGTCGAAGTCAGAGCCGCCCTTGCCGCCGCCCATGGGCAGAGAGGTGAGGGAGTTCTTGAAGGTCTGCTCGAAGCCGAGGAACTTCATAATGCTCTCGTTAACGGTGGGATGGAAGCGCAGACCGCCCTTGTAGGGGCCGATCGCACTGTTGAACTGTACGCGGTAGCCGCGGTTTACGCGGGTGTTGCCTGCGTCGTCAACCCACGGAACACGGAACTTGATCACGCGTTCGGGCTCAACGATCAGGTCGATGATGCCTTTTTCGATAAACTCGGGGCTCTTTGCGAGAACGGGCTCGAGGGATTCAAGCACCTCGGACACGGTCTGGTGGAACTCAACTTCGCCGGGGTTGCGCTTTTTTACCTGCTCTACAACGCCCTCAATGTATGCCTTTACTTCGGCACGGGTCATGTTTGCCATGGTTTTCCTCCAAAAATGATGACTCAAGATTTGACCATTGTATTTATACAATACAATGAGTCTACCTTAACAGTTTATCATGAAAAAAAAGATTTGTCAAGCGGCAAACGAAAGATATTGCATGCAAATCCTGCATTTTCTTTGGAATTTCGCGCTTTTTCTGCCGAAAAACGCCATTTTCGCGGCTGCTTCCGTCAAAACTCGTCAAAATTTCCTCGGTATATCACACCCTTGGCGTGCATAAAATGTAGCGCAGAAAAAGGAAAGTGAGGTGGCTTTGATGAAAGCAATACGGTTTTTAAAGAAAAGAGCAGGCGTGCTGCTGGTGGCATGTGCGGTGCTGGTTGGCGGCGCGTTTTTCGTGCATGAAGCCTTTTTTAAGGGGGATCCTCAAAGCGTTGTGGTAAGCGCGGGGCTGCAGCAATTTGCAGATGATGCATATTTTGCGGCATCAGCCGTGGCAGGGGAGCCGATTGCCTTTAGTGCCGCATGGTTTGACGGGGCGCTTGGTGGGGGCACGGTCGATAGCGTGACGGTAACGGCGCTGCCCCCCGTGACCGAGGGCGTGCTGAAGCTGGGGTACGGTGAGGTAACGGCGGGGCAGAGCATTCCGCGAGAAACGATGGCGTATCTTACCTTTACCCCCAATGACGGGGTGAAAAAAAGCAGCTTTTGCTTTGTGCCGGTCAGCGGTGGCGCGGCGGCAGGCTACGCGCTGACCTGCCATCTTGCCATCACCGATGCGGTCAACTGCTGCCCCACAGGCACCAAGACCGCAACGGCTGTTTCCACGCATGAGTCGCTGACCCTTACGGGCGTGTTGACAGCACAAGACCCTGAGGGGGATGCTGTGACCTTTGAAATTTGCAATTACCCTCAAAACGGTACGCTTTCTTTGGATCGCACCACGGGCTCGTTCACCTATACACCGCGCGACGGATACCACGGTGAGGACTGCTTTACCTGGCGTGTGCAGGATGTAAACGGCGCGTTTGCCCCGGCAGCTACCGTCAACATTACGGTGCGTGAGCTGCAAACCGATTACACCTTTAGCGATATGGAGGGACACGCTAACCATACGCATGCCTTGCGTGTGAGTGAAAAAGGGCTGCTTGGCGGTGAGAAAATGGGTGGCAAGCACTATTTCCATCCTCAAAAAGCCCTCACACGTGCCGCGTTTGTGGCGATTTTGCTGGAGGCTGCCGAAATCAAAGCACCGAGGGCCGAGAGCACGGGCTATGCCGACGATGCCGAAATTCCCGCACCCATGAAGGGCGCGATCAAATATGCAAGAGAGCAGGGCTGGCTTGGTGAGGGTGAGCAATTTCGCCCCAATGATGCCATCAAGCGTGCCGAGGCGGCAGAGATCGCAGCACGGGTGCTTGGGTTAGGCGCACCCGAATACCGCGAAACGGTGGCGGATTTTAGCACTATTCCCCCCGATATGGCAGATGCGGTATATGCCATCTACGAGGGTGGCTATATCGCCACCATGGCAGACGGTACGCTATCTCCCATGGGGGTGCTGACGCGCGGAGATGCCGCAAAATTCTTTGCAAGGATCCTTGATGGTAAAAATGAATGAGCGAGCAGGAGCGGGAGGGTGGGCCCAACCCCCCGCCGCCCCGGTCTT
>JAZOLJ010000041.1:0-2587 GCA_045652845.1 Eubacteriales bacterium
CCGAGGCGAATGCCTCGGGGCTTCTTATTTGCTTCGCCCTGTATCGGTGCGAGGACTGAAAGATTTTGCAAAGCGAAATCTTTCCACAAAGGCGCAGCCTTTGTAGACAAGCACCGGCAGGGCGCCCTGCGGGCAGAACCAGCGACATCATGCAGTATAAAGGATCCGCGCGCAGCGCGGTGACGGGCAACGTTTTTGCTTGCAAAAACTTGCCACGTGGCGTAGCCACGTAGATTAATAGGGCGAAGCCCGTCATGATGTCGCGCATGCCTTTGGCGGATCTTTCCACAAAGGCGCAGCCTTTGTAGAGCAGCCTTTGTAGACAAGCACCGGCAGGGTGCCCTGCGGGCAGAACCGGCGACATCAGCTTAACACTCATCGTTTTTGCGCCAAAGCTTGGGCAAACGCTGTTACGGGTTTAGCAAAAACATGACTGTTAATTTGCAATGCTACCGCGCTTGCAATGTTTCATGATGTCGCCGCTTCGCGGAAAAAGATAGCCTTGCGCCAGTATTGGGTAGGGGAGTGCGTCATGGTGTCGCCGCTGCGCGGAAAAGCTTTATTTTGTTGACAAGCTTTTGTTTTTCTGCTATAATGATTTCTAACAAAAAAGATAGGAGTACGAGATGAAATTATCGATAGAGAGCTATACGTTAATGCAAAAGCTGGGAGATTTTGAGGGACTGAAGGCCATCAAGCAAGCAGGATTTGATTGCGTGGATATGTCCTATTATTGGCAGGAGGACGACGCGCCCTTGGTGGGGGAGGGATATCGCGAATACGCACTTCGTTTGCGGGCATATCTCGACGAGCTCGGGCTTACCTGTAACCAGGCTCACGCGCCGCTTGGCTTCAAGTACCACTGGGATTTTGATCAATCCACCCCCCGTTACCGTTCGATCGTTCGGGCGATAGAATCGGCCGCTATCCTTGGTGCAAAGACCATTGTGCTTCATTCTCTTGTTCTAAAAAAGGATTCTCAGATCATTGTGGATCGTGCGCGCAATTTTGATTTCTTCAAGAGCCTCCAGCCCTTTTGTGAAAGATTTAATATCCGCATCGCCGTGGAAAATTTGTTCGCCTTTGATGAAAAGAGAAGCTGCTATCGAGGCCGTTTCGGCACGCCCGAGGAGCTTTGCTCGTTTGTTCGCGAGTTGAATTCTCCTTATTTTGTAGCTTGCGTAGACGTGGGACACGCCGCCATAACGGGCAGCGAGCCCGAGCATTTTCTTGCAGGTATGAATGCCGAGATCTTACAGGCCCTGCATATTCAGGACGGAGATTACCGCGGGGATCGCCACACGGTTCCCTTTTTGGGGGATTTTAAGTGGACGGAGATCATGCAAGCGTTAAAGAAGATTGGCTACGAGGGTGATCTCACCTTTGAAATTGTAAAATATCTGCAAAACATTCCAAACGAATTGCTCTCCGACGCCCTGCGCTTTGCCGAGCGGGTAGGAAGACACTTGATTGCTATTTTTGAAGGCGAGGCTTGCGTATAAGCAAATACATCCTTGAATGAGCCTTGCGCGACGCGGGGCTCATTTTTTGCTGTAGAGAAAGAATATTGTTTGGCACGGATACGTATTCGGCCGCTTCACAAAGGGGGAGAATAGAGTTTTCCGCGATCAGCAACCGAGATAAGGAAAATATTTTATTGAACAACGCAAAAGAATTGTTTGGCTTATAAAGCTTTATTTAACCGCAGGGTGCCTTGCGGTCTTGGGGATGGGGCATTTGTACTGCTAAAACATTTCAAATACAGAAAAGGACCCAAACGGTATGAAAAAATTACGCATCAGCTCGTCGCTTAGCATACACGCGAGTGCAAGAGAGGATATTTCCGAATTTATCAGACAAGGGCTGCTTTTTAACAAAAAAGCGGGCTTTGAGGCTGCCGATTTCAGCTTTGGCATGCTTGACCTTACCAAGGATGGCTGGCAGCCGGTGGTTGAGAAGGCGGTTTCGGATGCCGCCGAGATCGGCATTCCCTTTGAGGTAGGGCACCTGCCCTTTTCCGGCACGGGCAGCAAGTCGCCCGAAGCGTTGCACGCGTTTGCCGAAAAAATGTATCGCGCCATTGATGCGGCAAAGCTTTCGGGCATTAAATATGCCGTGATACATCCCAATGCCTTTACGCTGCCGATGCGTCGCTATGACCGCACCGAGCAATACGATGCTGTGATGACGCATCTTGCCCCCTTTGTGGAGTACGCAAACAAGGTGGGCGTTGAGGTGGTGGTGGAAAATATGCGCCTGGTGCACGCCACCGTTCTTTCGCACCGCTATTGTCAGTCGCCCGATGAGCTTTGTGAGATCGCGGATGCGCTCGGCATTGGCGTTTGTTGGGATTTTGGTCACGCCAACATCAGCGGCATCAAGCAATCCGAGGGTCTTGCCTATGTTGGCAAGCGTCTTAAGGTGATACACGTAAATGATAACTATGCGGGCGATGACACGCATGAGCCGCCCTTTATCGGCAACGTGGATTGGAAGGATGC
This sequence comes from Eubacteriales bacterium, assembly GCA_045652845.1. Lineage (GTDB taxonomy): Bacteria > Bacillota > Clostridia > Oscillospirales > CAG-272 > Firm-07. The sequence continues at coordinate 2,502 of JAZOLJ010000041.1, forward strand.
CATGCGAGGACTGGCACTAACGGGCTTTGATGGCGTGTTTAATTTTGAGTGCTCGGCGGGCAGACTTCCGCCCGAGATGCGCGAGG
>JAZOLJ010000042.1:0-4515 GCA_045652845.1 Eubacteriales bacterium
AGAACGCATATTCGCCGATGGCGGTCACGCTCGCGGGAATAAAGATAGAAACGATGGTATCGTTATTGCGGAACGCCTCTTTGTAAATGCTTGTTACGGGCTTTCCCTCGTAGGTATCGGCAATCACAATTTTGGTTGCCGTCCCCTCGTAGCCAATCACCTCGGCATAGGTGCCGTCGGCAGAAAGCTCGTAAATAACACCCTCGCTGCCCGCGATCGGTTGATTGCAAACGGTGCAATAGCCCGTGGCGAGGTCTACGGTGTGCTCTGACTTATCCTTTGTTGCATCGCAGTGTTGGCAGTTATACCAGTGGTAGGAGCCGTCGCACGAATAGGTTGTTTGCCAACTATGTAAAGCCTTTTCGGTATAGTTGGTAATCTCTACCTTGCCGCAAATGGTGCAGGTGTTGGTATCATAGCCGCCCGCCTGGCAGGTGGGCGCAGTTGTTACCGTTTGAAAGTTGTGGTTTTCATAGGTGCCACTCTTCCATTCCAGCACGTTGCAGGTCAAGCAAATGCGGTAAAAGAGCCTATTTTCACAATAAACGTTTGCGTTGCCGCTGTAATCCACCCAATCCGTGCCAAAGGTGTGCTTATGTGCAGAAAGCAGCTCTGTTACCTTTTTCTCAAGCTCGGCAATGCGGGCTTCGCTTGCCACGTCGGCACCTTGCAGATCGGTAATCAAGGCATTGATGCTCGCAAGGTCATTATCGTGGTCGGCGGCGAGGGCATCCAGCTTATTTTGCAGCTCGGTTTTGGCGTTGCCGATTGCCGTTTCATTTGCGGTGATCTTGCTGTTAATATCTTCAACTGCCGTATTGTAAGCAGCAGTTAAGGTGTCAAGCTCGTTCTTTGTAGCATCTGCCTTTGCGGTCAGTGCGTCAAGCTCCTCTTTGTGCTTATCACCCAGCGCTTTGATCGCGGCATCGTTTGCCGTGTCGGCAGCTTGCAGGGCTGCAAGGTCGATGGCGTACTGCGCTTCAAGCGCATCAAGCTCTGCCTTTGTGGCATCTGCCTTTGCGGTCAGTGCGTCAAGCTCCTCTTTGTGCTTATCGCCCAGTGCTTTGATCGCGGCATCGTTTGCCGTGACGGCAGCCTGCAGGGCTGCTAGGTCGATGTCGTACTGCGCTTCAAGCGCATCAAGCTCTGCCTTTGTGGCTCCTGCCTTTTCGGTCAGTGCGTCAAGCTCCTCTTTGTGCTTATCACCCAGCGCTTTGATCGCGGCATCGTTTGCTGTGTCGGCGGCTTGCAGGGCTGCAAGGTCGGTGGCGTACTGCGCTTCAAGCGCATCAAGCTCGGCCTTTGTGGCATCTGCCTTTGCGGTCAGTGCGTCAAGCTCCTCTTTGTGCTTATCACCCAGCGCCTTGATCGCGGCATCGTTTGCAGTATCGGCGGCTTGCAGGGCTGCAAGGTCGGTTGCGTACTGCGCTTCAAGCGCATCAAGCTCTGCCTTTGTTGCCTCGTTTGCCGCGGTCAGCGTTGCCACAGCCTCGGCGTGGGCTGCGGTCAGCGCATCATATTCCACCTTGTGCGCCACGTTTGCCGCTTCAAGCTCGGCAATTTTGGCGGTATAGGCATCGTTTAGTGCCTTAATGGCTGCCTCGTTGGCGGCAATTTTTTCGGTCAGTGCCGTTTCGAGTGTTTTTAACAGTGCTTCGGTATCTGCTTTGGTGTGGTAATTCTCCTCCTCCATGCACGCGGTAAGGCCTACCGCCATTGCCATGGAAAGCAGTACCAGCAAAAGGACGGTTAAAATTCTTTTTGCTTTCATCCCTTTTCCCTCCTTTGGGTTTTACGTAGCCAAATACTACACACCCTATTATAGTGGAAATTTCCACTATTGTCAATAGGGTATATTTCCACTATGCTACAATAATAAAAAGGAGGGGATGAGCTATGAATTACTTTCAGCGCTTGCGCGATATCCGTCAAGATCACGATCTAACGCAAGCCGAGGTGGCAAGGCTCTTACACATTGGGCAATCGGACTACAGCAAATACGAGCGTGGCGTAAACATGATGGGCATTGATAAATATCTTGTTCTTGCAAGGCTCTACAACGTATCGCTTGATTACCTCACAGGCCTTACCAACACCCCAAAAACGCTTGACGGATCGCCCTATTCCTGTAAGAAAAAAAGATAAAGCACGGTGCCGTGAGAGGACACCGTGCTCTTTTGTTTTTCAATTATTGTATTGCCGTGACACCGTCAAGCACGAGATCGCTTAAACGCTCGTTGCGGTAGTTGACGTAAACGGTAAAGGAGCCATCCTCCGCGGGGGCGGTGCAGTAATAAAGCGCGTGCGTATCCACCGCAAAGCCCACCACGCCCGCAGCAAGCTCGCGCAGCTCGCCGCCATTATCACTCACGGCAAGCACGCCCTCGGTGAGATAAAAGCAAAACAGGTCATCTGCGGTAACGGTAAGGCTTTCGCGATTAATGCTGTCGCAAAGGCGCAGAGAGCCCGTTTCGGCGCGGTAGGTATACAGCGCCTCCTCATAGCCCGTATACAGCACACGGCTACCGTCGATATTGGTGCAATAGGCGGAAACATCCCAATCCACGCGGCGCGTAGCAGTCTTGCCCCTCGGTGCGTGCCACAGCACGCGGTGTACGTTTTCATTGTTGACGGTTGTCAAAAAGAAATATACACCCTTATCGGTTACGGTAACGGTGGATACATCATCCACAAAGGAAACCTCTCGCAAATTGCCCTTTGGGTCAAGATAGGTCAGCTGCTGACCCGTGCCCACCCGATGCAGAAAATAGTTTTTATAAAAGCTGTTCACCATGTATTGCATGCCGCCCGTTAAGGTGCGGCTTGCCACGCGGCGATTGGGTAAAAGCTGCAAATACTCGGTAGAAACGGCACCAATGATCTGTTGGCGCACACCGTTTGCGTAAAACACGGTGCCGCCGTTTTCGGTAAAGAGAAGCTCGGTAAAATCGCGATTGAAGATCAAGGAGGATAGATCGGGGGCGTTGGCACATTTGATCTTTGATGCGGTCTTGCTTTCAAAAATAAACAGCGCGCCGTTTGCATCGGTATAGTAAATATAACGGCACTTGTCACTAACAGCCACGGGCGAAAAGCCCACCACGTTTTCAATATACGGTCGATTGCCCGAATAGGACTCAACGCGCATTTGATCCCTGCCCGCCTCATCACGGGCGGTATATGCCAGCTCCTGCCCATTGGCAGAGAGGCAATACGCCGCGCTATGACACTCCCTTGAGATCAGGGACGGCGTGCTGTTTTTGCCCGTTTTGGAGTAATAAAGATCGGCAGGCTTTGTACGGTAGGCAACGGCATCGCCATCGGCAGACAGGGTGAAATCAAGCACGTCTGCCGCCATTGGGGTAATGCGCTTGCCGCGTATCACCCAAAGATCGCCGCCGATCACTGCGGCACACACGTCACCTCTGCCGCTGAAAAGCGTTTTTTGAACCGCACCCGCCACGCTGCCGCGCACCGTGCCGTTTACAAGGATGACCGTTTCATCCCCTGCCGCACGGTAGAGAAAATTTACCGAGCTTGTTTTTTCGGTATAAGCTGCGGGACGGTGGTGATAAATAAACGCCGATGCCGCCAGCACGATCACAACAACAAGCAAAAATGCCAGCCGCACGAAAAAGCTTTTGCGCATTGCCTGCGGAAAATCAACCCCGGGGCGCGCGTTTGACAGCTCGCGCTCGCCATCCTTCACAGGTAAGCTTTGTTGGATGGCGGTTGGCAGGTCGCGAATCAGCGGAAAATCATCGCCGAATGCCTCCTCGGTGAGGGGGGGCTGCGCCTTGGCGGCTTGTGCATGTTCTTGATTTAGCGTATTATCGGCAGATACGTTGCTTGCTTGCGATTGCTTTGCTTTTGGGGCAGTCTGCCGCTTTGCGGTAGCTTTTTTTGCACCTGTAGCCGTTTTTTTATCGCCCGCACCCTCTTTTTTGGTAACAGATGCCTCTTTTTTGGCGGTTGTACCCGATTTCGCGGCAGTTGTTCTTTTCTTTTGCTCGGTTGCGGTCGGCTCTGCCGCTTTGGCAGCGGCGGAGGGTGCTTTTTTACTTGCCGTGGTAGAGGTGGATTTTTTAGCAGTGGCTTTTTTGGCATCGCCCGCGTTGCTATCGCCCTTTTCGGCAGCGGCTTTTGCGGTTTTGGTGCTTTTTGCCGCAGTGCTGCGCGCAGCGGTCGTTTTCTTTGTACCGTCTGCGGCTTTTTTTGCTTTAGCGGCGGTCGGCTTTGCTTCCTTTGCCTCGCCCTGCTGCTTTTTTTCAGCCATTTCGTTCCCTCCTCTCATCGGTTGTGTGATATTTAATATATTTTATCATAATATTACCAAAAAAGCAACCCCCCATAGTCGGTCACTATTTCCCATTTCAAAAATTAAGCCGCGCACAGAGCATCAGCTGTGCTGCGCGTCTTTAAGTGCCGTTGTGCGGTCATAAAATTCTTGTTCCTTGCCGTTTACAAGCTGCGTGTGATCACGCGCCTTGCCAAGGATCAAGAGCGTGTCGCCCG
>JAZOLJ010000043.1:0-2187 GCA_045652845.1 Eubacteriales bacterium
TTTCGGTAAAGCGGTAAAAGGATAGAAATCCGTCCTCGCTTTTTTTGTATCTGATCGCACCTTGAGCCAGTGCCATCAATTCATTTGTTGTCAGTGTCATCATGATATCTCCTTGTTTTTTTATTTTTCGATCGTGCCGTGTAGGTCGGCGCGCAAAAACTTGATCGCGCGCTCCACGCTATCCTTCGAGTTTTTCCAGGGCTCGGCGTCATAGCGATAATCAAATTTCTTGCAGAACCAGCTGATATCCTCGGTAAGGCTCTCTAAATAATTTTTTTGCACGTTCCCGAGAACCTCGGTGAATTCTGCCATCATCTTTTTGCCAAGCCTTGCGTCGCCGCGCTCCAGCAGAAGCCGATAGTGCGGCAGGCAAAAACAGGGCTGGGCGGCAAGCTTTTTGCGGAATTCCTCTTGCGTGTCGTACAAATAAACAACAGTTTGCGCCATGTGCTGAAAATGAAAATCAATGCGGCGGCACACGTAGCAAGAGCTCTCCAGTGCTTTGATGCGTTTTACGGGTCTTGCCTCTGCCTTGCCTATTACCGTGCCAAGCAGCCCTGCCTTCAGGTCGTCCTGCAGCTCCTTTAAGTGGCTTTCAAGGGTCAGTGCCATGCCAAGCCTGTTTTTGCGCACAAACATCATATCGTAATGGGTGCGGCAAAAGCCCTCCTTATTGGTTTGAATACGCACGTCGGGCTCCATCATCGAGGCACCGAGAATGAGCTCAAGCTCATTTTCTTCAAGCTTGCGCCAGAGCGCGCACATAGGGCACCCGCAGCTGTGGTCGGCGGCAGATGCATCAAACGCCTCGTTTACGGGTATGGTATAGATCTGCTCCATTTGGCACTCCTTTAAGGGTTTATTTTTCTTACCATTCTTTATTATAATGGTTTTATCGCGCGTTTGCAATAAGTGAGCGCGTTTTTTTGCAATTTTTTTCTTTTTCTGCCGCGCGTTTTCTGCATAAATTGCGGTGTGCTGCGCAAACTAAAAATGCAGCAAAGAAAAAGGGGGGAATATAGCATGAACAAGGCAACAATGACCGCGGCGGGGCTTCTTGCCGGCATGGTGGTTGGCGGCACGGTCGGTATGGTGGTTGGCGGCAAGCGCGAAACACGCCGCATGGTAAAGAAAACCGAAAAGGCAGTGCGCGCCATGGGGGATATGATGCCCGCAAAAATGCGTATGAAATAAAACAAAATGAAATCCCCCCGCGCAGCGGGGGGATTTTTTCATTGCATATGCTTTTCAATAACGGCAAGTGCCGCTGCGGCATCCGCTGACGTTGCTTGCGGTGTGTCACCCAGCGGGTAGGGAATGCCGAGATTTTCATACTTTGCTCGCCCGAGGGTGTGGTAGGGGAGTGCTTCGACCTTTTCAAGATTATCAAAATCCTTCAGAAATCTGCCAAGCGCTGCCAGCTGCTCCTTGCCATCCGTGTAGCCGGGAACAACCACGTGGCGCACGCGCAGTTTTACCTTTTTGCGGCGCAAATACTCGGCAAAAGCCAAAACGTGCTTGTTGCTATGGCCCGTTAGCTTGCGGTGTGCCTCGTCCTCCATGTGCTTGATATCAAGCATCACAAGATCGGTCACAGCAAGCAAGCGGTCAAGGCGCGCGAGGTAAGCCTTGTCCTCATGAAAGGTTGCACCCGAGGTGTCAAGGCAGGTGTGAACGCCCTCTTTTTTTGCAAGCTCGAACAGCTCGGTTAAAAAATCAAGCTGCATCAAGGGCTCACCGCCCGTGGCGGTAATGCCGCCCGTATGATAGAAGCTGCGATTGCGCAGCATGCGCGCAATGAGCGCGGAGGCGGTATAGGTCTCGCCCGCCCCCGGCACCCACGTATCGGGGTTGTGACAGTACAGGCAACGCATGGGGCACCCCTCAAGGAATACCACAAAGCGCACGCCCGGCCCGTCTACCGTACCAAAGCTTTCAATCGAATGGATCCGCCCCGTCATATCAGATAGAGCCGTGGAAGGTTCTCGAAATAACCTCGTCCTGCTGTGCGCGGGTCAGCTTGATGAAGTTGACGGCGTAGCCGGAAACGCGGATGGTCAGCTGCGGGTACAGCTCGGGGTGCTTCTGTGCATCAAGCAGCAGCTCGCGGTCAAATACGTTGACGTTGAGGTGGAAGCCGCCCTTCTGAATGTAGCCGTCAAGCAGAGCCACAAGGTTGTTTTCTCT
>JAZOLJ010000044.1:0-10703 GCA_045652845.1 Eubacteriales bacterium
ACGACCGTTTTCTTCTCCTGGGTGAAGCAAGCTTTTCGCTTGACGTGTCGGAGGTGGAGGGCGCAACCTATCTGTATGCCGAGCAGGGTGTTGAGGCATATTGCTTTGGCATGGACGTTTCGCATAAGCTGAGTGTTCAAACAGACCTTGCGCGAGATGCCGAGGGGCGGTATATTATTCCGCTTGACAAGGAGGGCGTTTATACCATTACCTACACCGTAGATGCCGTGAAATTTGGCGAGCATGCCGCAAACGGCACGGTGAAGCGCGTTCGCGTTTTTGTGGTAAGTGCAGCAGAGGAGGATGGACGCAATGGCTAAACGCAGCAAGAAATTTTCAGCACCGTTAACCGCCCTTTTGTGCATTGTCAGCCTTTTGCTGGGTCTTGCGGTCGGCGTTTTGGGTGCCGCTATTTACGATTCGCGCAATTTTGTGAGCGACGAGGCACCACTCGCGCCCGTTACGGGCGATTTTCAAGTGCATTTTATGGAGCTTGGTAACAAATACACAGGCGACTGTACCTATATTAAGGCGGGCGAAACCGATATCCTGATCGATGCAGGCTCGCGCGGCTCCAGCGCTCCCGTGATCGCGGAGTATATCAATCAATACGTGACCGACGGCAAGCTGGAATATGTGATCGTGACGCACGCGCATCAAGATCACTATGCGGGCTTTGCGGTGAGTGACGGCAGCATTTTTGATCTTTTTGAGTGTGAGGTCATTATTGATTTTGCACTGACCAACCAAGAGAATAAGGGTACCAATATGTATGCCCGTTATCTTGCGGAGCGCGATGCCGAGATCGCGGCAGGTGCTACGCACTATACCGCGGCGCAATGCGTGGAGCAGGAAAAGGACGTCTTTTCGCTTGGCAACGGTGCCACCATGACGATCCTTGACAGCTACTATTACTATAACGAGGCAGAAAGTGAAAACGATTACTCTGTCTGTACGCTCTTCACCTACGGTACGTACAACTACCTCTTCACGGGCGACCTTGAGGAGGATGGCGAGGCGTATTTGGTGGAAATGAACACCCTGCCCGAGGTCACGCTTTATAAGGCGGGGCATCACGGCTCAAAGACCTCATCCTCCGAGGCACTTTTGTCGGTCATCAAGCCACAGAACGTTTGCGTTTGCTGCTGCTGCGGCAGCTCGGAATATACCGCAACCGATGCCAATCAGTTCCCCACCCAGGCGTTTATTGACCGCATTGCCCCCTATACCGACAAGGTATATGTGACCACACGGTGCGTGGATTACGCTGCGGGCACCTTTGCCCCCATGAACGGTAATATCATCGTTGTGGCTGACCAAACGGGCGTGCGCGTGGTCTGCAGTAACGATGACCGTGTGCTCAAGGAGTGGGAATGGTTTAAATCGCACCGCACCTGCCCCGCCGCTTGGAAATAGATTTATCAAAAAAGGCATCTGCCGTGGCAGATGCCTTTTTTCTATTCATCAAGCAAGCGCCGATAAAGCGGCAGTGCCGCAGGGTCGCTGGAGGTCAGTGTAACGGTGCCCACACGCGCTTCCCCCCGAAGCAACCCCGCCTCTTTTAGCCGCCGTGCGGTTTCCCTTGCCGTGCCAAGAGCACCGTCAAAAAGAGGCACGCCCTGCCCAAAATAGCGTGAGATGGCAGCCTTGGCAAAGGGAAAGTGTGTGCAGCCGAGCACTACGGCATCGGGGCGCAATTCACCCACGTATGGGGCGAGAATTTCGGCAAGATAGTGATCGGCTTCGGGGGAGCTTCCAAGTCCCGCCTCCACCAAGCGCACAAGCCCAGGGGCAGGGCATTTATAAAAGGTGGCACGCAAACGGTGCTCAAAAAGCAGTGCCTGCAGTTTTTTTTCGCGTAGCGTGGCGGCGGTGGCAAGAATTAAAATTTTGGGGTGCTGACACACGGTCAGCGCAGGCTTGATCGCCGGCTCCATGCCGATAATGGGTGTTTGAGGATATGCCGCACGCAGTGCGGCAGCCGCTGCGGCGGTTGCGGTATTGCAGGCAAGAACCAGTGCCTTGGCATGCTGCAGCAGGCGTGTTGCATGAAAAAATACCAGCTCGCACACCGCATCGGTAGAGCGCTCGCCATAGGGTGCCATTGCGCTGTCGCCAAAATAGAAGAGATCCTCATGGGGGAGTGCTATTTTCAGTTCTCGCAGCACGCCAATGCCCCCGACACCGGAATCAAATACGGCGACGGGGGCGGCGGTTGCTTTCACGGGTAGCGCCGCCCCCTTGGTAAGGGTGGGCGGCTTTGGCTTGCCATGTAGCAATAATGCATTATTCACCTCGAGCTGGCAGTGCCATGCGGTATCCCTTACCGCGCACGGCACGAATGTAAGAAGCGCCGTTTGGCGAGAGCTTGCGGCGCAAGCGGTAGATATGTACCTGCAGGACGTTGGTGGTGGCGGTGCTGTCACCGAGAGCCGCCAGAAGCTCCTTTTCCGAAACGGTTTCTCCGCTGTGACGGAGCAGCAGCACGTATATGCTTTCCTCGGCGGGGCTAAGAGGCACCTTTTTGGTGCCAACCAAAGCAACCCCCGGTAAATGGCGCAAAACGGTATCGCTTTTTCCGGCATTTGCGTAAGTTTGCAGGGAGCTTTGCAGCGTATCGGTAGGGTAGGGGAGAGGGAGCAGCAGATCTACGTGCGCGGTAGGTGCTTTCCCCGCCGAAAAGCCGATCACGTACACCTTCCCCCGTGTTGGTAAGGGGCGCGGCGGATGATCAAGATCCAGCAGCCAAAGCGCGGCGGCGTCGGGCGCGGTCAGCGAAAAACCACCTCGTTTTGCCTCTAACGTCAGCATGCGCGAAAGAATGGGATCTGTGCTGAGAATGGCGATCAAGTCGTTTCCTCCTCTTTTGAGAGTGTATCAAATATAGCGGCAATCTCCGAAAGGCTTTCGGCGTGCATCAAGCTGCCGCGCGCGGCAGCAGCTCCGCGTAAGCCCTTGCAGTACCACGCCATGTGCTTGCGTGCCTCGGAAATGCCAATGCGCTCGCCCTTGCGTGCAACCATGTCAGCTGCGTGCGCCAGTGCAAGCTCAAGTCGCGCGGCGGCGGTGGGGGGCGTGTAGTCGCGCCCCTCAAGGCGCGCTACCGTTTCGGTAAACAAAAAAGGATTGCCGAGTGCGCCGCGTGCGATCATCACGCCGTCACACCCCGTTTCTGCCAGTATATGCGCCACGTCCTCAAAGGTAAACAGATCGCCGTTGCCGATCACGGGAATTTTTACAGCGCGTTTCACGGCGGCAATGATGCCGTTGTCGCTCTTGGGGGCGTAAAATTGCTGTCTGGTGCGCCCGTGCACGCAGATGAGGTCGGCACCTGCCGCCTCCATTTGCTTTGAAAACTCAACAGCGTTGCGTGTTTTTTCGTCCCATCCCGCGCGAATTTTCACGGTTACGGGCAGCGAAACAGCGCGCTTGACCGCGGTAACGATCTTAGCTGCTTGTGCTGGCGTGCGCATCAGGGCGCTCCCTTCTCCGTTTGATACCACCTTGGGTACGGGGCAGCCCATGTTAATATCAATGGCGGCGGGTGCAGGGCCCCCTGCCGCGCCGCGGTAATTGCCGTGCTCGATCAGTGCCGCTGCCTCTGCCATATAGGCAGGGTCGCTGCCAAACAGCTGGATCGCCATCGGCGCATCCTCCTCACCAACGGCGGCAAGCGCTGCCGTGCGCGTGGGGGCGGATGCCCTCCCGCCTTGCTCGTAGCAAAGAGCCTTGGCGGAGATCATTTCACTTACGGTATACTCTGCACCCGCGCGGCGGCAGATCGCGCGAAAGGCGGCATCGGTTACCCCTGCCATGGGGGCAAGCAGTAGGCCGTGCTTGAGGGTGAGAGAACCGATATGCAGCGGCGCCATCAGCCGTTATAGAGGCGGCAGGTATAGCACGCCTCCTTGTGTATGCGTTGGCAAAGCTCTGCTTTGATGCCGGCGGCAATGCCGGGGTCGGCTATCGCGGTGGGGTCTATCGTGCGTTTACGCCCCGTAACGGTATAAAATATCGTTACAGCGGCGGCATAGCTGCCAAGCGGTGTGGCGTGGTTGCCATCCCCGCGGTAAAGGCTTGCGGGCGCTTCTGTGGTGAGAAGTCTGGTAAAAACCTCGCCTGCGGGTGCAAATCTGCAATGCTCACGGCGTGCAAAGGAGAGGTAGCCCTCGGTCATGTCGTGCTGCGCCGCGCGGTTGTCGCGCAAAGCCCACGGCATATAAAGCATAAAGCGCGCGCCCGCCTCCTGTGCCATTTTTTTTAGTGCCAATGCACCCTCCTCAAAGGTGGCTGCTTCAAATGCCGAGGCGCGATCCTGCGCAATGACAAGATCATAGCCGCCATAGCGGATGTTAAACAGCACGGCGGGGTCGGTTGCGTGGTAGGCAAGCGTTTTGCCGCCGCGCGTTATCATGGTGACGTGCACGCGCTCGCCGGTTGCCTCCAGCAGCTGCTTTACGGTTGCGGCAAGATCATTATAATAGGTATGACTGTTGCCGATAAACAGAATTTTCATTTTTTACCTCATGAGGTTAAACTTTAACTAATCATATCATAATACGCTGATTTTTGTCAAGTGCGCGTCGTCTGTTATGTCGGCTATACCAATTTTTCATCGCAAATTTTATCGCCCGCACTTGCCTACTCGACGGCACCCGACAGCATCCATGAAGGCTCACTTTTTTTCTCCCGTTTGCCGTCGTTTTGCGCGTACGGTTGGGGCTTGACCGCGGCGTTTTCTTGTGCTACCATCGAGATACTTTCCAAAAAAAGGAGGAGAAAAAATGAAGGTTTGGAAAATGATCGGGTGTCTTGTTTTGCTCTGCGTCATTATTTGCAGCTGCGTGATCGTTGGCACGCAGGCACAGGCAAGCGAGGAGGAGAAAAATGCCACGGAAAATGGCACACAGAATGAAGCGGGCAACACGCCCACAACGGAAAACGGGGGAGCGCAGCCGCCCACCGCGGGGAGCGTGGTGGTAACCCCCACGTATAGCGAGGGGCTTCGCTTTCGCAGCAACGGCGACGGCACCTGCGCGCTGGCAGGGATTGGCAGCTGTACCTCGTCGTGTATATTGATCCCGCCCAAAAGCCCTGCGGGCGACACCGTGACGGAGATATTGCCCTATGCACTAAAGGATAGCATTGTGGGGGCGGTGGAGATCCCCACCACAGTAAAAACCATCACCGCCGCCTCGTTTTCGGGCTGTCGCCGCCTATCCTATATTCGCGTGGCGGCAGGAAACGAGTGGTATAGCGAATACGATGGGGTGCTGTATTCGGCGAACGGCAGCACGCTGGTCTACTGCCCTGCGGGGCGCACGGGAGAGCTGAAGCTACATACGGCACTCTCGCGCATTGCAGCAGGCGCCTTTGCCGAATGCACGGGGCTTTCGGCAGTGATCTATCAGGGCAGCACTGCTGCGTGGCACGGCGTGATCGTGGGGGATGAGAATAACGCGCTGTATGCCGCAGGCTTTCGCTTTGGTGCTTAAGCATATGGACGGCATAAAAAACCGCCTCAAATGCAGTCGCATTTGTGGCGTTTTTCTTTTGCGGTCAGGATGCATCCTCGTAGTTGGTATCCTCTTTAAGTGTCGCCAGTGCATCCTCGCTGAGATACTCGGTGGGGTCTACCTGAATACCGTTTACCGTCATTTCAAGGTGCAGGTGGGGGTCGGTTGCAATTTCCACCATGGCGCTGTCACCCACGGTGCCGATGGTATCGCCCGCCTTTACGGCTGTCCCTATCACAATGCCCTCGGGCTGCTCTGCCGCAAGGTTTTTGTAAATGGTGTAGGCATCACCGCCGTGCTTGATCGCCACGCATCTGCCCATACGCACGTCATCCCAGATCTGCGCAACGGTTCCGTCCGCCATTGCCGAAACGGTGGCACCTGCCACCGTGCCGATGTCAATGCCAAGGTGTACGCGATAATCCTGCATGGTGGGTGAAAATACCTGCAGCTCGGAATCGTGCACCGAAAGTAAAACGCCCGAAACGGGTAGTAAAAATTCGGTGGGCAGCACGTTGGTGGGGGCGTCGCTCGGCTTTTCGTCGGCAGGGGGGGTGTCGGGGGCTTCGCCGTTTGGCTCCTCGCCGCCCTCGGGATCGTCTACGCCTGCGGGAGTGTCAACGGGGGGCAGCGTGTCGTCGGTCGGTGTGCGGTTGGCAATTACCGTAACTACGATAATGGTCGTCAGCACCAGCAGCATCACAAGCACCGTAATGGCAATGGCGCGCGCGCCCTTATCCTCTTTTAGCTTTAAAAGAAATTTGTTTTTTTGCATTTTTGTTCTCCTTTGCTTTGTACTGCTTCTATTTTTGCCTGTTTCGGGCAAGATATGCATGAAAGGAGAAAAAATGAAAAGAAAAATAAACGCAAAAGAAGGGCACGCAAGCGTGCCTATTCGTTGCGCCAAGTCTGCGACTTGCGCCAAAAGAACGCAAAGCGTTCTTTCAACCTTCGCCAAGCTGCGCTTGGCAAAGCTTCTCTTGCCCCATCGGGGCAAGACAAAACAAGAGCCACCCCGCGAGGGGGTGGCTCTTGTTTTGGCCTACCCGAAAGGATTCGAACCTTCGACCTTCAGAGTCGGAGTCTGACGCGCTATCCAGCTGTGCCACGGGTAGATGGGTGCTTATCGCATCGCATAATATTATAGCATACACGATGGGGCTTTTCAAGAACTTTTTTTAAATTAAATTGTCGAAGCACCATAATTATTCGTGATATGCCACCAGTATCACTTGCGCGGCAAGGGCAGGGGAGAGAGCAAGCCGCATGCCGCAGGCTTCTATTAACGAAAGCCCGTCGCGGGTCGTGATCAGGCGTACGCGTTCCCCAGGTAAAAGCCGCAAATTAGCAAGATATTGCGGTACGGTCAGCATCACGCCCATGTCGCCGGGGCGCATTTCGGTAAGTATCACGATCAGCAGCCTCCTAATTTTTTATTTATTGTATTGTATGCAGGGTTTGGGTGCGGGTGTGTATAAAGCACGTGTGGCGTGCACATACTACCTTCGGCGAGCAGGAGAAACTTTTTGGATTTTTTTGTAAAAAAGACTTGACAACATCACCTTGTTCTGTTATAATATCGTTTGTTCTGCAGGAACATCTATATTGCGGTGTCGCCAAGTGGTAAGGCAACGGACTCTGACTCCGTCATTCCCTAGGTTCGAATCCTAGCACCGCAGCCAATAAGAAAAGCCACCCCTTGTGGGTGGCTTTTCTTATTGGCTGCGGTGCAGGCTTCGCCTAGTCGCGCTTGCGCGACTAGGTTGAAAGAACGCCGTTCGCTTTGCGATGGTGGCGTTTAGCCACCAAGGTGTTCTTCTTACAAGCACATAGTGCTTGTGAACGAATAGCCGCCCTTTGGGCGGCGTCCTAGCACCTACCCAAATTGGGTGGGTTTTATTTATACGGTTTTTTCTCGTTTGTCAAACCCAAGATATAATCCACGCTTGTGCCGTAAAATTGCGCCAGCTTTATCAAGATAGCAGTGGGCACATCATTTTCTCCCGTTTCGTATTTCGAATATCCCGTCTGCGACATGCCAAGCATTTGGGCAACTTTCGTTTGATTGAGATCTTTGTCCTCGCGCAAATCTCGAATTCTTTTATACATAAAATCACCTCACACCTATTATCGGGTGATTTCATTATAATTTAATCTGTTTTAGGGTATTGACATTTAACCTGAAACAGGTTATAATGTTGATAAATCTTCGAGGGGAGGAGGATGTAATTATGATTGCAAAGAATTATTCTCTACGGATAGAAGCCTTATTGCGCAAGGTTAAAGATTCTTCGTATAAAGGAAGTGACGAAATATTGCTTGATCCATATAAAGAAATTTTTTCAGTGTTAGAGTGCCGAGTTCCACAGCAAAAACTTGATAGATTTAAACTGTGTTATCAAGCAATAAGCGGCAAAACACTGCAAGAGTTGATTGATGAAAACTATGACGTGGAGCGATTGTTAAACGATCTTAGGGAACTGATTGAAAACAATTGATCAAAAAGAAAAGAGGAAATTTAAAATGAAAAAACTGATAATGAGCATTTTAGCATTAGTGTTAGTTGCTTTTTCTTTGACTGCTTGCGGCAAGAAAGAATGTGGATATTGCGATGGTACCGGAACGACCGAGTGCACTGCAAAAATTTATACCGAGAAGTTATCAGGAATCCCTCAATACGGTCACGACTGTGGTTTGTGTGAATATGGTACAACAGCGTGCACATTTTGCGATGGGACGGGTGTAGAAAAGTAATGCTTATTATTTATAAAATTTTATGAAATCTCAAATAGAGATATTGACAGTTATCTCAATTTGGATAATATAGTCTTGCAATTTTATTTTTATCATGAGGAGGTTTAATATGTATTGCAGAAATTGCGGCGGTGAAATGAATGACAATCAAGCAATTTGCTTAAAATGCGGTGTTGCTACAGGAGAAGGGAACGGTTTTTGTAGCAATTGCGGCAAGCCTGTGTCACCCCAGGCTGCCGTTTGCTTGAATTGCGGCGTTGCTATAGGAAATGCTAAAAAAAGCAAGAATGGCAAATATTTGAACGGACAGGATAAGGTTATGATGGCACTTATTTGCTTTTTCCTTGGCGGAATAGGTGTGCACAACTTTATGATGGGTGAGACCAAAAAGGGCGTTTTCAAAATAATTGGCTGTTTTTTGTGCGGTATCAGCGCGATTTTCGCTATTATTGATCTGGTTAAGATCTTAATGGGAACGTACGTTGTAGACCTCAATAAGCTGATTTGATGCTACAAGCAAAAAATAAGAAAAGCATAAAAAGCCGCCCCACGGGGCGGCTTTTTATATAACAGCGCAAAACGCTTTGCTTACAGCACAAGCGTAAGAGGGCACTCGCGCCACGTGCCGTCAAACACGTAATTGGTGAGCTGCGCTCCGTGCTCGGTGCCTGTCACGATCGGAAAGACGATGCAATCCATTTGCGGATTGGCGGCAAAAATTTGCGCGGCGTATTGCATATCGGCGCCAGAAAGGAAGGGCGCGTCGCCGGGATGACTGTGAACGATACCGATAAAATCGATACCGTTTGCCGCCCAAGCGGCAATTTGCCCATTTAGGGTTGCAATATCGGGCACGTATGCGGTGCGGCAAGAGCTATGCTTGTCCTCAAAAAATGCACAGATCACGCCGTCCTTCGCGCCCAACATACCCCCCGTTTCGGGGGGCAGTGTGCCAATGCTTTGCATGATCTCGTTATAAATGCTTTGCTTTATCTTCATCATAAAAAATATTCCGCCAAGTTGCTTTGGCGGATCTATATTGTAAATGGATTATCTTTCGAAGTTTCTGCACGCAAGGTCAGAGGCTCTGCGGCTGTATGCCTGATAATAGCCACACCAGCACTTGCCAAAGGAAACCTTGGAGCCGTTAAAATAGGAGCACTCACCG
Source organism: Eubacteriales bacterium (assembly GCA_045652845.1). Taxonomy (GTDB): domain Bacteria; phylum Bacillota; class Clostridia; order Oscillospirales; family CAG-272; genus Firm-07. The sequence continues at coordinate 9,439 of JAZOLJ010000044.1, forward strand.
CAGTAAAGTGCGCAGCATTTGCCCTCGGGCAGCACAACGGGTGCCTTTTGCATGGTTTCTACCTTTTGATCCATTTGATATACCTCCATCATTGTGCGCGTCGGCGTATATGTAGCAACCCATCCCGACACGGTGTATCGGATAAAAATACGCGGCTGCGTATATTTATTCTCCGTAATTTGATGGTAGCACAAGCGGCGGCGTTTGTCAAGATATTTGGAGAATTTTGCCGAAATATGTGTCCTTTTATTCGTGCAGAGCACTTTACAAGAGTGCCGGTTTGTGGTATAATATTCATGAGGACGAGCTCCTGATTTTGTGTGTGCCCGAAACTGGCGGGCGTGACGCGTATTTTGATCAGCGCCGACTGCGAGGGGGAATATCCTTCCGGGTCAAAAAAATATAAAGAGAGGCAACACGTATGTATGAGCTGTTTATGACGATCGACAATCCCACCAAGGATCTGGTGGGGGAAAGGAGAAGCGTGCAGGGCTTTTCCATTGCGGGAGATACCGCCTTTGTGCTGTTTCACACGGGTATTTGCGCCGCGTACGATCTTGTCACGCGCGACAGCAAGCCCATAGGCGTTTTCAAGCTCGGCTCTTATAACGAGGGAGAGCCCGATAAGCGCTATGCCAATCACGCCAACGATGCTATGTTTGGTAACAGGCTCGAGGGCGAGGAGTTCCCGCTTTTGTACGTAACGGCAGGCAACAGCGGCGAGGCGGACGAGAAGGGCTGGCTTGGTTACTGCGCGGTTGAGCAGATCAGAAAAAAGAATGGCGCTTACAGTGCCGAAACCGTACAGCGCATCTATTATAAAAACGACGGTGTGGAAAATACGCCCTATCAAGCACCCGGCTGGGGCTGGCCTGCCTCCTTGGTTGACGTGGAGGGCGGTTGGTACTATATGCTTTCCGCGCGATATCGCACCAAAAAGGAATTTTACCGCCCCGATAACGTGTATATCATCACCAAATTCCACTTGCCCGATCCCGAGGCGGGGGACGTGACCCTTTATCCCTCCGACATCGTAGATCAGTACGAGCTGCCCTTTGACGTATTCATCACGCAGGGTGGTACCATCAAGGACGGGATGCTTTACTATATGTTCGGCTTTGGCAGGGAGGAGTACCCCGATGCGATGCGCGTGATCGATCTTGAAAAGCGCGCCTTTGCACTTCGCGAGGACCTTTCCGATGCGCCCTTTGCCGACGAGGAGGTAGAATGCTGTGCGTTCTACGGCAATGATCTACTCATCAACA
>JAZOLJ010000045.1:0-13134 GCA_045652845.1 Eubacteriales bacterium
CGCGCCTTTTGCTCTGCGGCAAGATCCTCGTTGAGGTCGGCAAGAATATCGCCCTTTACCCCCACGTATTTCATATCAAAGGGCACGCCCGATGCAGCAATCGGATAAAGCCCCGCCGTGTGGTCAACAAAATAGATATCCATACCCGCCTTTTTGATCTCCTCGGGCGAAAGACCTTGTGTGAGCTGATACAGGATCGCCGCGATCATCTCAAGATGCGCCAGCTCCTCGGTGCCAACGTCGGTCAAGATTCCCCGCACCTTGTCGTAGGGCATGCTATACCGCTGATGGAGATATCGCATAGAGGCGGCAAGCTCACCGTCGGGGCCACCCAGCTGACTGATGATGATCTTGGCATAATTTGCATTGGGGTTTTTGATCTTGACGGGATATTGCAGCTTTTTATCATAGATCCACATATTCAGTTAGCCTCCTTTTCCCAAGGCCAAGGGCCCTGCACCCACTGCCACTCACCGCGGTCGATATTGTCGTAAATGGTAAGCGGACCGTATTTTTGCCGATACTCCTCCTTGAGGGCGGCAAGAATGCTGCGGTGCTGCTCGTAAAAGGCAAGTGCCTTTTGGTTGGTAGGATAGGCATCCAGATACAGTGCCACCTCGTAAAGTGCAAAATCCTCTGCCCTGATGCGGCGCAGCAGGCTGCCTGCACCGCCACCGTTTGTCATATCGTTGTTCATTTCAGCCTCCTTGCACCGTAAAACGGCTTTTCGAGCTCGCGAAAGATCGTGCCCGCCACAAGCCCCGCCTGCGGCTCATAAATACCCTCAAACTCTTGGCAGGGCGAATAAACCATCGCAAGGCTTCGCCCCGAAAGACAACCGCTTTCGGGCATGGAGGGGTTCTCTACCAGCCCGGGGCCACGGCAGCTGCTCGGCGCGCTCCCCTCCTCGCTCTGTAAGAAGCGAAACAAGGGGTCGTTATTATAGTTTCTCGTCACAATATTCTCCTTTTTACCCGCAGATCAATAACCCGCGGGAAGTTGAGCGTTATGTGTTACGCTCATTTTCAGTATATGCCAAAGGAAAAAGATTGTCGAAAAAGCTCCCCGCAGGCAACACGGCTGTGTCACCTGCGGGGAGCATTATTGGTTTTCATTTATTCAAGCTCCAGCTTTTCGGCGTTTAAAAATTCATGCGCCTCCAAAAGCGAGCTTGCGGGCAGGGTCTTGGTGGCGCCGCATTTGCGGCAGGTCACACACACGCCCTCGGGGGTCACCTCCACGTCGTAATCCCCCTCCTCACCGTCATGGCGTTCACAGCGGCAATAGATCTTGCCCTCGTCGTCAAGATCGCGGATCACAAACATGATAATATCAAGCACCTGCGGATCGCTCACCAGCTCCTGTGCCTCCTCATGTAAAGCGGAAAAATCGGTAATGCCGTTCTCCTCCATCAGGTCAAGCAGCTGTAGCTCGGTGCGTGCCAGCTCCGCCTTTACGTGGTTCAATTCACCCATGGCAGCAATATTGATATCGGAATAGGCGCAGGGCAGCACAAAAAGCTCCTCGCCGAAAAAGATCTTTTCACTCACGGTATAGTGGTGGGGCTTGGGGCAAATAATGCAGGGCACCGTCATGCGTACCTTTCCCTCGCCCGCAGGCTCCACCTCCATCACGCTTTTGCCGCAGGTGCATTTCAGGCGCACCATATTGCCACGCAAATGGAAGGGGCTGACCGCACTCATCACACCCGCGCCGCAGTGCGGGCAGCGGTATGCCACAGTCGTTTGCTTTGTATTCAGTACCATATCGGCTCCTTTCGCGAGCGTGTGCTCGCCGTCAAAATTCTCTCAGGCAGAGTATGTGCCAAACAGAGCTGCTTTATCCCAAAAGAGGACTGCCGCGAAACAGCGGCAGTCCCCTTTGCAATCAGTTGATCTTGTTCCAGTTGCCGATATATTCCTCGGATGTGATACGGCAAGCATCTGCCACGACCTTATACCAGTTCTCGTATTCGGAGGCAGCGATCTTGTCACGTGCGGTAACCTCCCAGTTGATCTCCTCACTCTGGCCCTGATAGCACATAATGTGGTAACCGTAGGTGGTCTTAACAGCCACGGGCGTGGTTTCGCCCACAACGCGGCCATCCGTATAGAGCCAAGCGTCAAACTCCTCTACCATGTCGCCTCTTGCAACGTCCTCGTAGAACACGTTGCTATCCTCGGTATAGTCCTTACCGTATGCCTCAAAATCAGCCTTCTCGATATAGTAGTAGCTCTCGCCCTTGTCGTTGGTTTTGGTAACGAGCTTGCCATCCTCGATCATAACGGCAATCAGCTCCTTTGCCATATTTTCGTCGGAAATGGTCAAGCCCTTATCAAGCAGACGCTGTGCCAGCTCCTTGGTCTTGCCGGTCAGCTTGGAGGTGTCCTTAAGATCCTTAAAGGTGCTCGTTTGGAACAGAATATGTCCCACGTTCTGCAGATAAGCGGTATCTCTGTGCATGGGCTTCAGCACGAAGCAAGCAGTGTAAGAAGCTTTTGCATCGCTGTAGGTATAGGTAGGATCCTCCTCGCCGTCGCTCTCGCGTGCCTCGTCACCGAGATCCTTGATCGCCTTCGTATCGTTTGCCTTTACGGGGTTTTTGGTGCCAAAGAGCCACTTTTCAAGGTCACTATCGTCATCCTTTTTCTTGTAGTTGATGTGGTGTGCATCAGACTGCTTTTGCAGTGCGTCAAGCTCGGTTACGCCGTCAGCCTGCAGGCATTTGATCAGCGTAGCACAGAACTCCTCTGCGGTTGTGCATGCAGCAAGATCGTCTACGTACTGTGCATAGTCATTTTTCTTTTTCTCATACTCGGCATACTTCTCTGCATTTTCCTCTTCATCGGAGGAAGCCTTAAAGGAAACCTCAAACGTGTATGCAATATAGTCTACGTAAATATCAAGGGCAGACTTGTTGTCATTGTAGTACTGCTCAAGACGGGCATCGGTGATCGCGTCCTCAAACTGCCCCATCTTGTATTCGGTGCACTTGGTGGCAAGCTGCGAAAGCTCCATCATTGCGCGCACGTCCTTCAAGCCAACACCCTTGCCGTACATTGCTGCAAGGTAGCCGGAGGTGGTGTAGTTGTTGTATGCCGCATACAGCTCAAGCATGCTGAGCGCGCTGTCGATCTCGTCATAATCGCTCTGTTCAAGCACGATATTATAGCGGTAAGCCTGCTCACAAAGCACCAGGATCTGCTCAACGCTGGTCACGGCTCTGCCTGCAAAATAATCAAACCACGTCACGGTAGTGGTAACACCCGTGGTTTCGTTGGTTTCCTTGCTGTAATACTGCTCGCGAAGCGGTACGGAGGTCTGCACACCGCTGCCGCCCTTACCGCTGACGTATTGCATGTAACCCGAATCCTGATAGTTATTGAGGTGATTTTGATATTCGGTGTACACCATATAAGACATCATCGGAACGGTGATCTCAAAATGATCGGTTTCGTAAAGTGTTTTGTTGCGCAAAAACACACCGCGAGAATTGAGAATGCAAAATACCGAAAAGAGTACCACTGCTGTGAGCACCGCTACAACGATCAGCGTGCCGACCCACGTGGGCATCTCACGCTTTCTTGCGGCTTTTTTCTTGCCGGCACCGCTAAGCACGTTAGCTGCCTGCTGCTTTTTAGTTCTGTTTCCTTTTCCCATTTTTAAGGAACCGCCTTTCAAATTTTTATACAGTCATACGACTTTATTGTAATCAAACACAGTGTCCTGCTGTTGAACGCCCTGTGAACGTATTTTAAACATTCATAATAACCGGCAGCACCATCGGCTTTCTGCCCGTTCTTGAATAAAGGAACTTTGAAAGATCATCACGCACCGTGTTTTTCAGGTGCATGCGATCGCGCGACTGCCTGCCGCGAAGACACCTTTCAAGCGATTTCAAAACCAGCTTTCTTGCCTCCTCCATCAAGGGCTCGTTCTCGCGCACGTAAACAAATCCGCGCGATACGATATCAGGCCCCGAGAGAATCAGCGAGCTTTCTTCATCCACCGTGGCAACCACCACGATAAGACCGTCCTGCGACAAATGCTTACGGTCACGCAGCACAATATTGCCAACGTCACCAACGCCGTAGCCGTCAACCAGCACCTGCCCTGCGGGCACTGCACCCGCAAAGCGTGCGCCCTTGGCGTCTATTTCCAGCACCTTACCCACGTCCGACAGAAAAATGTTACGGTCCTTCATGCCCATTTCAAGCGCAAGCTCGCGGTTTGCCGCCATGTGGCGAAACTCTCCGTGAATCGGCATAAAATAGCGTGGCTTGGTCAGTGCCTGCATCAGCTTCAGCTCCTCGGCACAGGCGTGTCCGGAGGCGTGAATTTCAAGCGAGGCATCGTGCAGCACCTCTACCCCGTTGCGCGCCAGCTCGTTGATCACGCGCCCCACCAGCTTTTCGTTACCGGGGATCGCATGCGAGGAAAGCACCACAAGGTCGTTTCTGCCAAGCGTGACCTGCTGATGGTCGGAATATGCCATGCGGTAAAGCGCGGACATCGGCTCACCCTGACTGCCCGTTGTGATCAGCGTGATCTGCGAAGGGTTATAACGCTTGATATCACCGATATCAATGAGGGTATCCTTCGGCACCTTCATATAGCCAAGCTCAACCGCAGCACCCACGATATTCAGCATGCTGCGCCCTGTTACCGCCACCTTTCTGCCGTGACGCGCACTGGTATCAATGATCTGCTGTACGCGGTGCACGTTTGAGGAAAATGTGGAAATAACGATGCGTTTATCCGTGTTTTTCGTGAAGATATATTCAAGCGAGGCACCCACCTTCTTCTCCGAGGGGGCAAAGCCGGGACGCTCGGCATTGGTGGATTCACACATCAGCAGCAAAACGCCCTTGTTGCCAAGCTCACCAAGACGCGTGATATTCATCATTTCACCCTCAATGGGAGTGATATCCAGCTTAAAGTCACCGGTATGAATGACTGTGCCGAGCGGCGTGTGAATCGCAAGGCAGCACGCATCCGCGATCGAGTGGTTAACACGAATAAATTCCACGTTCAGCGCACCCGCGCGCACGGTCGTGCCCGCGCTCACAGTGCGAAGATCGGGATCCCACGGCAAGGAATGCTCCTCAAGCTTGTTTTTTAAAATACCAAGAGTCAGCTTGGTGCCGTATACAGGCGGATTCACAGTACGAAGCGCATAAGGAATGGCTCCAATGTGATCCTCGTGTCCGTGCGTGAGAAAGATACCGCGCAAGCGGTCTTGATTTTGTTCAAGATAGGTGATGTCGGGAATGACCAGATCTACACCCAGCATATCTTCATCGGGAAATGCGAGACCGCAATCCACCGCAATCATGTCGTTTTCATATTCGATCACGGTAATGTTTTTACCGATCTCGTGCAATCCGCCAAGCGGAATAATACGAATTTTGCCTTTATCCTTTTTTACCTTCGGCATAGTTCCTCCTTAAATGAAATTTGCGCCAAGCGCACAAAGCCAATACCTGTGCGGGGCAGCCAAGCGACCCGTTGCAGCCGCAGATTTTTATTACCGCCAATAAAGCCTACTGCTTGGCGGATCGAAGAAGCGCAGAAAGCGCAGTTTACTTTAACATATTATTTATTATACACAGATTATATGCATTTGTCAAGTGTCAGTGCGCGCGCAAAAGAAAAATCAGTGCAAAAATCCCCGCTGACACCAAAACGCCAAGCAGAAAACACAGCGCTCTTTCCCATCCGCGACCGCGGCGTCGCTTTGCCGTAACCCCTAAACCAATGATACGGTTTGCCTCTGCCAGCATATCGTCAGCGGCTACCGTCGCCCCCTCGCGGCGCAACACAAAAAACGCACTTTCAAACAAGCTGCTTTCCTGTGTTTGCAACACGATCATTTGCTTTTGGCATCCTCTTAACATCACACCTTCACCTCCAAACAATGCAAGTATTTGGCAAAAAATGCCGTTTCAATCACAAAAACCTGTGAAAGCATTCGCCAAAATATGTGTTTTTTTACACCGTTTGCGCCCGTTTACCTCTTTTGCCGTTAATTGTCTTAAGATGTAAAAAAACCATAAATTTCCATATTTGGATATTGACAACCATTTCTCGACAAGATATAATAAGTATAAGATCACGAATTTGCATAAGCATAAAAGATAAGGAGAGTTATGATGAAATCTACCGGCATTACCAGACAAGTAGACGAGCTGGGGCGCTTCGTGCTGCCCAAGGAGATCCGCAAATCACTGGATATCAACACCAAGGATTCACTGGAGATCTACACCGACGAGGGGCGTATCATTTTACAAAAATATCTCCCCGCCTGTGCCTTTTGCGGCGAAGCCGATGACGTTTTACTGTTTGAAGACAAGCGCATCTGCCGCGGCTGTATTGAACGCTTAAAAAAGCTTTAAAGCATGCTGGTGCTACATTACAAAAAGCTTACCGACACCGTTTCCGAACGAAAGCAGGCGCGCGCGGCGCAGAGTGCTGCCGCCTGGGGGCTGTTGCATGAGATCGCGGCGGAATGTGGGCTTGCCGATGCCGTTCTTGCAAAAACAAGCAAGGGCAGACCCTACTACAAGGATGTGCCCACGGTTGATTTCAGCCTTTCCCACACAAGCACGCTGGCGGTGTGTGCGTTTTGGCATAAAACCACAGAAAGCCCACCCCGTATTGGTGTTGACGCAGAAACGCGCAGCACGTACAGCAAAGACAGGATCACCACTTTTTCCTTGCGCTTTTTTGGCGCACACGAGCGCCGCTACGTACTGAACGCCAAGGACCCACAAGCCGCATTTACGCGTGTTTTTGTGCGCAAGGAGGCATATGCGAAGTACTGCGGCGACGGCATCGGCAATCACCTCTCCGCCACCGATACCCTATCCCCTGATTTTAAAGCCAAAAACGGTGTACGTTTTGTAACACTACGCGAGGGAGAGCATGATATTTGTATCTGCTTGCCCCTTACCTGCACCGAGCCGTTACAGCGTTTTCGGGCACAAAAGCAGTCTTAACACCGTTTTTGTAAAAAACAAAAGCCGAACGACGGGCATTTGCCCTGTCGTTCGGCTTTTATTTTCTTGTGCCCAACTCTTTCGGTGGGCTTTTCTTTTGGTAATGTTGTCACCGTAATTGCCACAGCAGCGCTTCGAATCGTAAGCACCGCTGCCATAATGCACGTCAAACGGGATATCCCCTTTGAAAACGGTAACGCAACACCGCTTCATTATTCTTCGGTTTTTTCCTCTTCTGCAGGAGCATCCTCCGCGACGGCTGCTTCCTGTGCTGCGGGAACGTCCTGTGCAGCAGCATCAACAGCTACAGCTGCCTTCTTCTTTTTCTTGGGAAGAATAACAAGGAATACAACCGCGCAAGCACCGCCTGCAACAACAAGAACTGCCGCCACGATGATGATGATCAGAACCACGGGGCTCTTATCATCTTCCTCGACGGTATCTTTCTTCTTATTGTTGAATCTGTCCTTAAGCTCTTCCTGAGTAGGACCAAGATCGCTGTAGTCAGTGTTGATGTTGCTTTCGTCACGGCCTGCATTGGTGCCGTCTTCCTTATAGCCGCACGCCTCAACGTAAGCATCCAGCGCTGCCTGTACCTTAGCAGCATCCTTCACGCCCTCAGTCTTAAGGGTTGCGGGCGCCTTAGCGTGGTCGGGGTTTACAGCAGCCCACTGCCAATCGGGCATCATACCGGGGGTAGGATTAGCATCGGTCCAGTTTATAGCACCCGTTTCGCGGTAGCTCTGAACGTAGCCTGCTGCAAAATAATCTGCATGCTGACCGGCATTCGTATTGCTCGGATCCATAAACTTTTCAAACGCATTGGCGAAGAAGGGGGCGGTATTTGCAGGTGCAAACACTGCCGAGGAGTCGGCACCAGCTTTACCGGGGTACTTCGGAACACTTTTACCCATCACGGTCATGCTGTAAAGCTCGTCGTTGATCGTAGAGGGCGAAACGTACGCCTGATCAACGTTAAGATCCCAGGTGTTAGCAGCTACACCGAGAATAAAGTTTTTGCTCTCGTCGGTAGGAATGTTATTAAAGGTGAACATATCAGCAGCAATCTTGCTGTCCTCAACCGTGAAATCATCCCATGCCCATACCATGATGATTTTGTAATTCTGATAGTTTTCTGCAGCCTGCGTGCCGTAATAGCTGGTTACAAACTGCTTTCTCGGATTAAAGTTGGCGGTATCATTATCCATCTTTTGCATCCAATCAACGGTTTCCTTGGTGATAAACCAAACAGCAACGTTGTCACCACTCGAGAAGGTCATGTCAATACCATCGTTGGTGAGCATGTTAAAGATTCTGTCGTCAAGAGCGGAGGTGCCGGTATCGCTGTCAACGAATACGTTGTACTTCAATGCATCAGCGTCCTCAATGATCTTACCGGACTTCAGATCCATCTTGGAAATGAAGCGGTAGTTGTCACGCCACTCTCTCCAAAGCTCACGCTCGGTCATGCCGACCTTTCTGGTCTGCAGGTAGGGGTCGGAAGCATTTGTCGGAGCTCTTGGAATCTGAACTGCCTGAAGCAGACTGATGCTGTCAAGCTGAACGTCGTCAGCACTGTTGTTGAACAGCTCAACAAAGTTCATCGAATTAAGATGCTCGCCCTCAGCAGAGGTGCCCTCGCCGCCCATGTGATAGTACATTTGGGAACCGATCTCCGAGATGAAGATCTTGTTGAGGCCTGCGGTCGTTGCCGTAGTCCCGTCATACGTCGTTGCCTCTGCTGCAGAAGCAGGAAATGCAGCCAGCACCGACGCAAGCATAAGTACAGTCAAAAGAACTGCAATAATTTTACGCATGGTTAGTACCTTCCTTTTCAAATTTGGTACTCCTATTATAATACAGTTTCTGCCTTTTGTCAATAAGTTTTTTAAATTGTCTGTTTTTTTTGTGCATTTTATTCAATTTTATTCAAACGGTGGTATTTTTTCAAAAAAAGCAGCCGCACGAAAGTCGAAATTTTATGGAATCACGAGATAACGCACACTCGAAAAGAGCCCCGCATCCTCAAAATCCTCATCGGAAATGCCGTTTTGCGCGGCAATGCGCTCGGGTGATACAGCATACCGCTTTGCCACGCTCCACAGCGTATCTCCCGAGGCGGGATAGCAAAGCTCAAGATCTGCCTCACGCGGCGACCCTTTATCAAAAAAGCGTGCCTCGCAAACGGGTGCAACCGTAGTAAATGCCGAGGCGCGCATGGCGATCACGGGCTCTGCCTCAATGCGCACGCGATCCCCCTCACGCCGCACGTGACAGATCGGAACGGTAGAAATGACCGAAAGTGCCTCAAAATTGCCTGTGCTTTCCGTGCGGAACGGAACCGTTGCCTCTGCCACACCGTATTCCCTTCCGTGTTGGTAGAGAATGTGACAGTGCATCTCGCCCGCAAGCGAGTTGCTTTTACCTTCCGTGCTTTGCTCTCGTACCTCCGCCTCGGCGCAAGCATCGATCACCGTGGCAAGCGAGGGCATACCAAGCTCGGCAGGCGTGAAGCTGCCCAAAACGCTAAAGTGCCTGTTGCATGCCCCGCGAGGCTGCCATACCCTCTCCTCCTTGTAACGGCACTCCGCCTGCATATTGGGCATAAACAGATCCTTTGTATAGCAGGCAAGCTGCAAGCAGGTAGCCTCCACCTGCGGTACAGCGCGCACAGCTACCGTGATCTTTCCCTCCTGTGCCACGGCGCGCACGTCACTCACCGTTGCCATGGCGCGCACCTCGCAGCCACTGCTCACCTCATCCTGCGGCACCTCGCACGCAAAAGGCAAACGGCGCACAACGGTATAAGGGGCTGCAGGCTCACCCTCTCCATTCTCGGCACTGACAGCACCTGCCTTACAGCAAAGAAGCGTTACGATCACCTCACCGCGACACGAAACCGCATCCGCCGCCGCCGTGACCTCGGGCAAAAACACCTCGCCACGCGCACAGATCACGCGCACGGGCTCCGATGCATCCACGTCGATCTCGTCGTAAAGCTCCACCGCCTCGCCAACAGCTGCAAAAAATCTACCGCTCTGCTGCGGCGCACCGAGGCGACACACAAGCGCCTCGGCTTCAGAGGACAGGACCGTGCCGATATTTTTTTCGGCATAACCACACACGTGCGCGTGCAATCTGCAGCGCACCGTAATTCTGCGCGGTGCTGCAACGCGCCCCACAACCGCATCGGGCACGACCTGTGCCGTAAGCATGCTTGTGCGGTCTGCCACGGTAGGCACCGAAAAGGAATAGGTATCCTCGCCCGTGGCACTGTAAAGCTCTCCGCTTGGATCGGCGTACAACGCCTGATAGCAAATGCGGCCTGAAAATTCCGCATTGCCGCCGTTTGAAAATTTTGCGGGCGGCAAAACCGTGGGGCGCACCCACAGTAAGCGGCTGACCTCGCCAAGATAATCGGGCAAGGAGATCTCACCGTTTAATTCAAAGGAGAGCGTTTTGTCACTCACCTCCGCCCCAACACAGGTGTTTTTGTCTTCATAGCGTTCCATAAATAAACCCCTCTCTTTGTTTTCAAAGTCGGTTTATTGTATGCACGAGAAAAAAAGAATATGAAACTGCGGCAGCATTCCCCACGTCATTTGCCGCTTCAAACGGCTTTGCTTTGCTCGCGCGGGGGTTCGCACGCCGTTTGTCACCCGCACCAAAAAAAGAGAGCGCCACAAGGGCACTCTACCCGCGGTGTCAGGGGTCGTTCCTCTCGCCTGCGGCGAGAGTGGAAGAACGCTTGCGGCTAAACGCCGCACTGCTTCGCAGACCGCCGTTCTTCCCCCGCGCCCTTTTGCAACTTCATATTCCTTTGCTTTGCTCGCGCGGGGGTTCGAGCCCGCACCTGGGCCAAACACAAAGGGGGCCGCAAGGGCGCCCTTTGTGTTTGGTGCGGGGGACAGGGGTCGAACCTGCACGCCTCACGGCGTAAGATCCTAAATCTTATGCGTATGCCAATTTCGCCACACCCGCGTAGCGGGTTGGCGAAATTAAATTCGCACTCACCCACGTTTGCTGTGTTATCATACCACAAATATGCCGTTTTGTCAAGTCTTATTGCACAAAAGCTGCAAATACCCTTTGACAAATCCTTGTTGCAGTGATATAATGGATGGTAAGAGCAACGGGCTACAGGCAAGTGGCTTATGCAAGGAGGCAAAATATGGCAAACTTTACCGTTACCATTGCGCGCGGCTTCGGCAGCGGCGGTCGCACCATCGGCAAAATGCTGGCAAAGCGCCTTGGTATTCATTTTTATGACCGTGAGATCATAGAGCTGGCATCCGAGGAAAGCGGCATCAGCCTTGATCTTTTTGACAAAGCCGATGAGGCGGGAAAGGTGGCGTTTTTCAAGCGTTACGACCGTTCCTTTGGCAGGCAGATCATTCCGCCCGATCGCGGCGAATTTACCTCTGACGATAATCTTTTCAACTTTCAAGCAAAGGTCATCAAGGAGCGCGCGGCAAAGGAAAGCTGCGTAATCGTGGGACGCTGCGCCGACCACATCCTACAGGAAAAGGAAAACGTGCTGCGCATCTTTATCTATGCCCCGATGGATTTTTGCATTGACAAGGTGGTAGAGCTTTACGGTCTTTCACAAAAGGATGCCGAAAGAAAAATCGAAAAGATCGACCGCGCTCGCAGCACCTATTACCGCTACTACACGGGCAGCGACTGGGATAACGCCCGCAACTACGACCTGTGCCTGAACACGGGCGAGCTGGGCTTTGACCGCTGCGTGGATATCATTGAGCACTATATCAATTTGCTGTATCTTAACAAATAAAAAACAGCCGCCATGTGGCGGCTGTTTTTTTATAACCCCAAAAGGGCGGCAAGCAGCGTCGGCACGGAAATTGCAGCACCAAGCAGCGTAAATTTTGCAAAGGAAAGCTTAATGCCTTGATCCTTCAGCATTGCCATCCACATAATACCCGCAAGCGCGCCCATGGGCGTGAGAAACGCCCCAACGTTTGAGCCGATCACCGCGGCAAGCAGTGCCGCCCTTGATGCGCCACCTGCCGCGACCACCGAGGAGAACAGCACGCTCATTGGAATATTGTTGAGAACGTTTGCCGCAAGGAACGAGGCAACGCCAAAGCGGAAGATTTCGCCCTGCCCACCCAAAAGCCTTGCAAAAAGCGCGGTCGCCTCTACCTTATTGAGTGCCAGCACCAACACGAACATAGAAAGCACGAACGGGATCACATCAAGCGGTGCGCGCAGCAGGCTGCGCACAATAAGGCGCATGCCGTCACGGCGGACAAGCTGCATCACCGTTGCCGCCAGATAAAGTGACACGCAAAAGGCAGCAGAAATCAGCCACATGGGCATAGCAAGATACGAGGAAAGCACCAAAAGCACCACGCAACCGCCAAGTGCCACGCCGCCAAGGCAAACGGCGGGCACGTTCATCGGCAACACGGCGGGAGCCTTGCCGCCGATGGGCGCGGCAAGCCTTCGGCGAAAGAGCAAAAGCAGCATCAAAAACGAGGCAACGCCGGCAAGCACCGTTGGCAATAGCATATCGGCGGTGTATGCTGCAAAGCCAATGCCACAGCTTGCCGCCAAATAAATATTTGTAGGGTTGCCGATAATCAGCATCATGCTCCAGGTGTTTGCCGCCACAAATTCGCAAAAAAGATAGGGAAGCGGATCTATCTCGGCATTTTTGGCGAAATAGCAGATAAAGGGCGTAAAGGTAAGCACAACGATATCGTTTGAGGTAAAGACCGTGAGCACCGAAACGGCAAGATACAGGCTGACGAACAGCCGCATCTGACCCGTACCCGCACGGCGCATGATCTGCCCTGCAAGATACCGAAAAAAGCCTGCCTCGTCAAGAAAGACCGAGAGCAGCGTCATAGAGAAAAACAGCACCAGGATCTGTATGGGATTAACGGCACCCGCGGCAGTCAGCCCCGCCACGACCTCACCCACGTTGAGCCATCCGCCAAGCAGCAGCAAAAGCACGCCCACCACGGGAGCAAGCCAAAATATACTGATTGCCGTTTGCCCCACGTGCACGGCGGGCTTCAAAAAGACAAGCAGCAGCATAGCAGCCACCGCAAAAGCAAAAATGAGAATTACAGCCGTCATCATACGCTCCCGTCAGAATTTGACATTT
>JAZOLJ010000046.1:0-6988 GCA_045652845.1 Eubacteriales bacterium
CCGTGGAGTTTTGAGAGAGCAAATATTTGCAGATGTGAGGAGAATTTTTGCAGTAATATGCGGATATTACAAGGAAATTCTCTGATACAGATGCGGATATTTGCCTCTCAAAACCGTGTTCGGATTATTCACTCTTGCCTAGCAAGGAGGTATCCTATGGCGAATATGCGTGCGCTTGACGTGAAAAGCATGCCCGACCTGCGCGAGCTTTTTTATGCCGCGACGGGTATTTATGATACGTGTGTTGCGTTTCACGAGAAAAAGCAAGGCTTTTATCAGCATATCTCCTACGGGCGTTTGCGTGAGGAGACCGAGGCACTCGGCACGGCACTCGGGCGAAGCCTTTCGGGTGCGCCGCGTGTGCTGATCATTGGTAAAAGCAGCTACAGGTGGGTGCTTGCCTATCTTGCCGTGCTTTGCGGCGTGGGCGTGCCCGTTCCCGCAGACGAGGGGCTGGATGCCGTGGCACTGAGGGAGCTTTGCCGTGAGGCAAAAATCGGCGCGGTGCTCCACGATCCCGCCATGCGTGACCGTGTTGCGGCACTTACCGATATCCCCACCGTTTGCTTTGATGCCTTTTCGCAGCTGATTTTTGAGGGCAGGGCTGCTATTGAGGGGGGCGATCGCAGCTTTCGCAGCCGTGCGATCGATCCCGCAGCCCCCGCCGCGATCTTTTACACGTCCGGCACCACGGGGCGCGCTAAGGGTGTGGTGCTCTCACATCGCAATCTGCTCGCAACGCTTGCGGCACTCGGCAAAGCACAGCCCGTAACCGAGAAGGATATTTTCCTCTCGGTTTTGCCGCTTTCACACGTTTACGAGTGTGTGGCGGGGCTTTTGCTGCCGCTGTCGCGCGGTGCCTCTATTGCCTTCTCGGAGGGCGTGGGGTCGCTTTTACGCAATATGCGTGAGATACATCCTACCGCTATGGTAACGATTCCGTATCTTGCCGAAAAAATGTATGAAAAATTCTGGCAGCTCGTCACCGAAAAGGGCAACGAAGCCGCGGTGCGCCGCGCCATTGCCGCATCCGATCCTGTTCGTCCGCTTTCGGCGCGTCAAGCCCTTAAGGAGCGCTTGCTTGCCTCGGCGCGTGCGCCCTTTGGCGGTGCGCTTCGTTATATGACGGTGGTTGGTGGGTTTCTCCCAACAGCCGTTTGTCGCGGCCTGCGGCAGATCGGTATTTTCGCGGCGGTTGGCTACGGTATTACGGAGTGCGCGGGGCTTGCCGCCATCAACACCCTTGATTGCTACCGCGACGGCACGGTGGGTGTGGCACTCTCCGGGCTTACGGTTGACATTTACAGTAAGCAGGCAGACGGCAGCGGCGAGATCCGCCTCAAGGGTGATAGCGTGATGCTTGGCTATGACGGCGACGAGGCACGCACTGCCAAGGCACTGCGCCATAACTGGTATTATACGGGGGATTTTGGCAGAATTGACGGCGAGGGCTACCTGCACGTGATGGGCAGAAGGCAAAACTGCATTGAGCGTGCCGACGGCACGCTGATCTCTCCCGAGGAGCTGGAGCTTTTGATCTCGCAAAGTCCGCTTGTGCGTGAGGTTGCGGTGGCGGGGGTGCTCAACGGTGAGGGTAAGGATTACGAGCCCGCCGCGCTGATCATACCCGATCTCGCCTACGCTGCAGACATGCTTGGCATTGACCACACCGCCGAGGAGCTGGAGCGTGCCGTTGGCGAATGGCTCGGCGAGCTGAATAAAACGCTGCCCGCCGCCGCGCAGATCACGCTGTTTGCACTGCGCGCCACGCCCTTTCCCAAAAATGCGGCGGGTCGTGTGCTGCGTGCCACGCTTGCAAAAGAGCTTGCCGCGGCAATGCAGCCTTAATACAAGGAGAAAAACAAATGGGCAAAAAGGTTATTATCTGCAGTGACAGCACGACCGATCTGAATGACGAGCTGATTGCAAAATATGAGATCAAAACACTGCGCCTCACGGTCAATCTTGGGGGCAAGGCGTATGTCGACGGTGTGGACATTGACCCTGATATGATCTACCGCCATTACGAGGCGCACGGCGAGCTGCCAAAGACCGCCGCGCCCAACATTGCGGATTTTTGCAGCTTTTTTGAGAGGGAAACAAAAAACGGCGATGCCGTGGTATTCTTTACCATCAGTGCCGAAATGTCCTCCACGTATAACAACGCGCGCCTTGCTGCCGCCAACTACCCCGACGTATACGTGGTGGATACCAGAAATCTCTCCACGGGCGGTGGACTTTTGGTGGTAGCAGCCGCCGAAATGGCAAAAAGAGGCATGGCGGCGGGGGAGATCGCACGCGAGTGCGCTGCGCTTGTTGACCGCGTAGACGCTTCCTTTGTCGTTGACAATCTTGAATTTTTACATAAGGGCGGCAGATGCTCGGCAATAGCCGCGCTTGCAGCGGGCGTGCTGCAGCTTAAGCCCTCTATTACCGTGCGGGGCGGCAGGATGGGTGTTGCCAAAAAGTATCGCGGTAAATTTTCGCGCGTGCTGCAGCAATATATTGCCGATCGCGTAGGGGACGGCACTGGGCTTGATCTCTCGCGCGTGTTTGTGACGCACGCGGGGTGTGACGAGGCGATCGTGCAGCAGTGCTGCTTGCAGGTGAAAAGCGCCGCGCCGTGGGCAGAGGTGCACGTTACTCGCGCGGGCTGTACCGTTTCCTCGCATTGCGGCAAAAACACGCTCGGCGTGCTGTTTATGCGCAAATAAAAGAAAAAGCTCTCCGCAGCAATACTGCGGAGAGTTTTTTTGCTTATTTTCTGCCGCGCAGAATGAACAGCGGCGACAGGGTAAGGGAGAGCGCGGTGATGGCGAGGTTTAAGAGAATGGCAATACCCGCAAAAAGCAAAAGCCGATCAAATGCAAAGCCGAGTATGATCAGCACGGCGGTTGGTGCCGCACCAAAATAAACAAACATCACCTGCACCAAGGATTTGATGATCTGCGAAAGGCCCGTCGAGAGGGAAAGATCAATAAACATGCCAACGCTATCGGAAAACGCGCCCACCGAGAGGATGAGTAAGAACCAAAGAAGTGCCTCGGCGGGGTTGGCGCGCAGCAGCAGTGCTGAAAAAACAAAGGCGGGCAGCAGGTCAAGCGCGCTGTTTAAGATCCCCCCCGCAAAGGAGAAAAATACCTTGCGGTGTGCGCTATCGGGCACCATAAAAAAGTGTTCCTGCGCAAGATCCCCCGAAATGGGGTTGCCGAGTGCGCGGAAGAAGGAGAAGCCCGCAAGCGTGAGTGCCACGGCAGGGAAAAAGGAGGTCTGAAGCCCAAAAATCATCAGGGCACAAACACCCAGTGCTACTACAAGATAAGTAACAGAGGTTTTGGTAAGCACGTGGAAATACGCAAAACGGAAGCGGTTATACATCGCCTTGTGGAAATATACCGTAGCACCGCACCCGCGCGAAAAGCCCTCGCGCTGCAGCGACTCGCTGCGATCCCTTTTGCGCTGCTTTAAATTGCTTGCACCTTGCTGTGCTTCACGCAGAGCCGCCGTTTCCTCCGAGCGCGCCATTGCCTCCTCGTAGAAGTCTGCCCTTTGGCGGCGGATCACCAAAACGAGCAGCACCGCCAGCAGCACGAGCGCGAGCAGTGAGAGAAAAAGCCCCGCCACGTTACCCAAAAACGCGCACGTAACAAGTGCCTTCAGCCACCCCCAAATGGGAATGTAGCGCGAAAGAGGGGCGTTGAAAAAGCCCCGCGCGGCGGCAAAATAGTTGCCGTTATACGGCTGTGCATATAAAATAAAGGAGAGAGCCAGCGCGCCGATGAGCACGTAGAGCGCTGGGCGCAGGTGCTTTTTCAGCGTGCCGTGCGTTGAGCAAACCGTGTAAAGGAGCACCGAGATCAGCTTTTGGTAGACCAGCAGCAAAAACCAGGCGGCAAGCACGGCAAACGCCACACCAATGCTCATGCCAAGATTCAGCACCATATTGGGGATCTGAAACAGCAAATACAGCGTGGCAAACAGTGAGGTGGCTGCTTGCATCACAAGCCGAAAGAGCAGCACCGTCTGTGGCCGTATGGGTGCTTGAAAAAGCAGATTGACGTCTGCCATCAAAAAGATCGAGCTGGCGCTTTTGTCGGCGGAGAATGCCGCAAAGAAGAGGACCGCAAGCACAATGCCGCCTGTGACCAATTCCACAATATCCTGCACCGTTTGGGGGTCAAGTGGCTCTATTTCCTGCTCGGGCAGCGTTTCCTCATAGCCGCTTTCCGCATCGGGTGCTTCGGGCTCCTCCTCAAACAGGGTGGCGAGTGCCGCGGCACCGATGCCGAATATCAATCCGATGCCGATGCAAACCAGTAAAAATACCGCCACCCATGTGCGAAAGAGCTTGCGGATCTGGTTTTTAACGGTGCGGCTCATGTAAAATAAGGTAAGGCGCATTTTCACGCCTCCGCAGCAGGGGCAGCCCCCTCGGTAATGGCAAAGAAAAGATCCTCCAGTCGCTCACCGCGTGTGTCGAGCTCCTCGCGCGTGACGTTGGCGCGCAGTATGCCGCCCTGCATGATCAGCGTGCGATCCCACAGCATGTCAATGCTGTCGATCATGTGTGTGGAAACCAATACCGTTTTGCCACTTTCACGCATTTCAGAAATGATCTCCTTTAGCTCCTTGATGGCGTGTGGGTCAAGACCGATCATCGGCTCATCCATCAGCAAAAGCTGCGGGCGGGGCAGGAGCCCGAGGCACAGGTTTAGCTTTTGCTGCATGCCCTTTGAGAGCTCGTCGCCGAATTTCTTTTTCTTGTCGGTCAGCTCAAAGCGGTCAAGCAGCTCGGCTGCATGATCCTTATAATCGGTCAGCTTGTAGGCACGTGCAATAAATTCCATGTGCTCGGCAACCGTTAGGTTGGGGTAAAGCGAGGGGATCTCGGGAACGTAGCCGAAAACGCGCTTTGCCTCAACAGACTTGTTAGGCATGCCGTCAACCAAGATCTCGCCGTAGTAGCGCAAAAAGCCCGTAATGGATTTTAACAGTGTGGATTTTCCTGCGCCGTTGGGGCCCAGCAAAACCGTTACACCACCCTTTTCAAGGTGGAAGGTTACGTCGTTGCAGGCAAGATTTTTGCCATAGCTTTTGGTTACGTGGGAAACGGTTAGCATGCTATCACTCCTTGCTACTTAATTTTTATTGCGCAGGCCCTTTGGGTAATGGTTTTTCAGTCTGCCGCCAACGCATTTGCCGCCGCCAAGCGGTGCGCCCTCAAAGAAAACGGCGGCATAGCCGTTTTTCTCGCCTGCCAGCTCCTCGCAGTCTATCTCCTCGCCGCGCAGGTATTTGCCGACACGCGGGTCGTGGGCGTTTAGGTGCAGCTGGCGGGAAAATAAGGTGCCGAGTGCCGAATAAAATTGATGGTGCGGCTGGATGCGGTTTTTCTCGAGCGTGCCCACGCAAACGCCCGCCGCAAATACGCCCGACGGGGGCAGGGGAATATCGGGGGCAAGGAATATGCCGTCGCGTATGCGGCAGAGCTTGCCTTGCGGCAGTTTTGTCAGCGTTTGGGCGAAAAGTGCCGAAACGGTATCGTTTTCCGCGCGCGAGAGTGCCACGGCGGCACTTTTTGGGGGCTTTTCCGTGCCCACCCCCTCCTGCCGTACCATCAGGGCAAGGAATTGCCCCTCGCCGGGCGAGAGATGCGGATAAAAGCGGCGACAGTGCGACAGATTACGTCCGTTTACGTTAATGCCGTTTGCCGTTACCGCCACAACGTCTGGGTTGACGGGAAGGAGCGAAAAATCGGGATGCGTATCAAGAAAATGCGCCACGTTTTGCTCGTTTTCCTGGGGTGAAAAGGTGCAGGTGGAGTACAGCAGCCGCCCACCGGGTGCTACGCACCGCGCGGCGGCGGCAAGGATCTCGCGCTGGCGTGCGGCGCAAAGCTGCACGTTCTCCTCGCTCCATTCCTCGCCCGCCACCTCGTATTTGCGCAGCATTCCCTCGCCCGAGCAAGGGGCATCTGCTACCACAAGGTCAAAGTAAGCGCCGTAAAAATCGGCAAGTGCCTCACCCGAAAGATTGGTTACCACCGTGTTGGTAAGCCCCATGCGCTCGACGTTCCCTTGCAAAATTCTGCACCGTGCAGGCACGTATTCGTTGGCAACCAGCACGCCCTGCGCGCCGATGGCGGCGGCAAGCTGCGTGGATTTGCCACCCGGCGCGGCGCAAAGATCAAGCACGCGCAGCCCCTCGCGCAGCTCTACCGCGGCAACCGTGCTGATGGCACCGGGATCCTGCATGTAGATCATTCCCGCGTGATGGCAGGGGAGTGCGCCTACCTTATCCTCGGTGGCGTAATAGGCGTTTTTCGCAAAACCAAGCGGCGCGGCAGAGAAGGGCAAAAGCGGAAGAAGGCGAGCCGCATCGGTTTTTGCGGTGTTGATACGCAACGCACGCACTGCGTTTTCCTCAAGTGCTGCGCAAAACGCAGCGTATTCGGCTTCGTCAAGCAGCAGGCGCATGCGCGCAAGAAATTTTTGGGGGATCATGCGGTATATTTCCTCCTTCCTCGGAATATAATAAGATAGAAAAGCGGTATGTAAGTAAAGTATAACGCGCGTGGGGGAGCATTGTCAATAACTTTTTTTAAAAAAGACTTGACAAAGACATTGCCATATGCTATAATATCAGGGCGAGTGAGGGAAACCTCAGCATTTCGGCTTGCCGGAATGGCGGAACTGGCAGACGCCCGGGACTTAAAATCCCGTGAGATTATATCTCGTACCGGTTCGATCCCGGCTTCCGGCACCATTTTCAATTTCATATCGCGGGGTAGAGCAGCTTGGTAGCTCGTCGGGCTCATAACCCGGAGGTCGTGTGGTTCAAATCCCGCCCCCGCAACCAAAAAAGAAAACACCCCCTCATGGGGTGTTTTCTTTTTTGCTCGCAGAGCACGGGGGCGGGGTTTGAACCATGCGACCTCTGGTCGCATGAACCGAGCACGCGGCTGTGCGTGGTTTGGAAGAAACCACAA
>JAZOLJ010000047.1:0-1545 GCA_045652845.1 Eubacteriales bacterium
AGCAGAAGCCCTAATAGCAACAACTATTTCAATAAAATCTTCGAGGTAGGTTATCGTGAAACAACAAAACAAAAGATCCAATATGCTTACAAATCCCTTCGTGATCGCACTTTTGGCGCTTCTTTGCTGTGCGCTTTGGGGCAGCGCCACTCCCGCGATAAAAACCGGCTACCGACTGCTACAGGTTGAGGGTGTGGCATCCATTATGCTATTTGCGGGTGTGCGTTTCTTTCTTGCGGGCGTGCTCACGATCCTCATTTTCAGCATCGCACGCAGAAGGATCCTTTTCCCAAAAAAGAAAAATTTCGGGCGCGTGTTGACCGTCAGTGCCTTTCAAACCGTTATTCAGTATATATTTTTCTACCTTGGTCTTGCCTACACCAGCGGTGTAAAGGGCACGGTCGCCAGCGGCTCCTCGGCATTTTTTGCAGTACTGATCGCCTCGCTTTTCTTTAAGCAGGAGCGCTTGACCGCCAAAAAAATACTGGCTTGTGTTGCGGGCTTTCTTGGCATTATCATCATCAATCTTGACGGGCTTACCTTCACCAACGACTGGCTTGACCTAATGGGCGTTGGTATGGTGTTGCTCTCCACGATCGCTTACTCGATCTCCTCGGTGCTGATGAAAAAATACTCCGCAAAGGAGGATCCTGTTACCATCAGTGGCTATCAGTTTTTATTTGGCGGTCTTTTTATGATCGCCACAGGCCTCATTGCGGGCGGCAGGATCACGCTTGACAGCTTGGGCGGCGTTGCCGATCTTATCTATCTTTCCCTGCTCTCTGCGGTTGCGTATGCGGTTTGGGGGATCTTGCTCAAATACAACCCCGTTTCAAGAGTAACCGTTTTCAGCTTTGCAACGCCTGTGTTTGGCGTGCTTCTCACCATGCTGTTCTTGCCGGGGGAAGCGAGCAAGATCAACCCCTTAAACCTCGCACTTACCTTGGTGCTGATCTCCACGGGGATCCTGCTACTCAATTACCGAAGGCAGAAAAAGAAAAACGGATCTGTCTAAAACAAATAACGGTACGCAATTTTCTGCAAAAAACACCCCCGGTTATGATCGCCTGCGGCGAGTTTATAGCTATGATTGGCTACGCCAAGTTATGATGTGCCTTCGGCACGGCTTGAAATAACTCATAACTAAAAACAGCATTTGTACCCACAACTGCAGTGCTTGTCAAAGAAATAGGACAGAGAACGTAAAAATTCTCTGTCCTATTCCTGCTTGCAGGAAGCATACTGCTTTATCGCAGGTGCCCCAACGGGGGTGTTTTTTGTAGTGAGGGTGAGATCTTTATCCCCTGCCTTTTTAAAAGCTTCCGGCTTGATAAAGGCGGCACGTCTGTCTCCGTGCGGCAGAGTGCCTCGCTTAGGCAATCGGTGCGACGTACGTATCCGATGCCACCACGATATTCGTCATAGCTCGATCAGCTCCTTTTGGCTCTTGGTAAAGTTGTGAACGCTGCCATCGGCATTCACGGCGATCATATCCTCAATGCGGCAGCCGTATTTGCCAACAAGATAAATACCCGGCTCAACGGT
>JAZOLJ010000048.1:0-1984 GCA_045652845.1 Eubacteriales bacterium
CGGGCGATGACACGCATGAGCCGCCCTTTATCGGCAACGTGGATTGGAAGGATGCCATGCGAGGACTGGCACTAACGGGCTTTGATGGCGTGTTTAATTTTGAGTGCTCGGCGGGCAGACTTCCGCCCGAGATGCGCGAGGCTTATGCACGTTATCTTGTGGAGGCGGCAGGTGTGCTGCTTTCTTATATTGAATAAGGTGTTGAGAAGAGAGGACGGGAGCATGTCAGAAGTTGCTTATCATCAATATATAACGCATGAGGGTGCGGCACTTTTTACCGTGATCGCTCTACCCCATAAAACAGGCGCTTTTCCAACCGTGATCATGCGCACGCCGTATGCAGGCGTTAGGGCGAGTGATGAGGAGGCGGTACAAAGGTATCTTAAGGGAACTGCCGCCATGTGGCTTTCTCACGGCTATGCCTTCGTGCTTCAGCATTGCCGCGGTACGGGTAAAAGCAGCGGTGATTGCGTGCCGTATATTCACGAGCGTGAGGATGGCCTTTTTTTGCAGGAATGGGTAAGACAGCAGGATTTTTACAACGGCGAGCTCTATCTTCACGGAGCGAGCTACGGCACCTCGGTGCATCTTGTAACAGCACCCTTTGCCCCCGATATTAAGGGCGCAATTTTTGAATGCCAAGATAGCGAGCGCTATAATTGTAACTATCGCAATGGCTTTTATAAAATAGGATTGCACGGCAAATGGTATGTAAAAATGTACAAAAAAAAGAGCATTCTGCGAAAAAATTACGTACCCGAGGTCTTTCAAACACTGCCGCTTTCGGCGTTTTCCCGAACGGTGTTCGGTGAGCCTTCTGCCGATTTTGATGAGATTTTGCGCCATCCCGATAAAAACGACCCCTTTTGGCAAACGCGCTTTGGCGGCGGAGAGGCACACGATGCCATTCGCCATGCCAACATTCCGATACTGCTGCTGACGGGGCAGTATGATATTTACACGGGCGGCGTACATGATATGTGGCAGAATATGGATGCCGATACCAAAGCAAAATCGGTGCTTTTGGTGCATCCATATGGGCACAGCGGGCTGCCCGAGGGGCAGCCGATCACCTTCCCTAACGGCACGGTAAAGGAGGCGTTTGGTGAGGATTACAGGCAAAGATGGCTTGATTTTGTGCGCGGCTGCGACAAATCTCCCTGGGAGCTTGGCAAGGTGACCTATTATCGGTGCTTTGACGATACGTGGTGCACCGATGATTTTGCCCAGCCCGACACCGCGTTAAGCTTTACGCTCGGCGAGGGAGAACGCACCTATCGCTATAATCCCGCTGCCCCCGCCACCTTTCAGGGTGGGCTTTGTACCAATTTTGGCGGCACGGCGTATCAGGATAAGCCAAACAGCAGATACGACATCATCAGCCTTTACACCCCCGCATTTGATGAGGACGTGCGGATAAAGGGAGAGATGAAAGCACGGCTCTGCGTGCGCTCGACTGCGGAGGATACCTGCTTTTACGTGCGGGTAAGCTTGGCGCGCGAGGAGGGGGACATTGGGCTGCGTGATGATATCAATCAGATTTCGAATTTTAACGAAAATTACGTGCCGGGTGATACGCTTTATATGGATTTTTGCTTTGATGAGCACGCGTTTTTGATACGGAAGGGCGAGCGACTGCGTGTGGATATTTCCTCCTCGGCGTTACCGCTTTACGTGACACACACCAACAATCGCGGGTTGTTTTCCGAGCAAACCGCTGCAAAAATTGCCGATAATACCGTTGTGCTGGAGCGCTCCTCGCTCACGGTCTATACCGAATAACCGCATGCAGCATGCAAGGGTGTTCCGCACATGGCAATGTGATCAAAAAGAAACGGCTGTCATGGGACAGCCGTTTCTTTTTGCTGTTGTTCACACCGTTATACCGTGAAATTATAGTTTTTTTGCGTTGACGGCGGCTCGGTGAAGTGGGGTGCGCTCCTCGCGCACCACCTTATAGGTCACCTCGGGGGCAAGGCGCGCC
>JAZOLJ010000049.1:0-28830 GCA_045652845.1 Eubacteriales bacterium
CACACAGGGCAATACCTCAAGCAGAATTGATACCACGTATCCACTGTAATCGAGCGTGATATCAAGAGAGCCGTGTACCACGGAAAGGGCTATGATGGCGCCGAGGTATTTAAAGAGCAGCGCGCCGCCCAAAAGATAAAAAAGAGGCTTGCATTTTTTGAGATCCCCTGTGTGGTAAACACCGACAGTCAAAAAGACCAGCATGAAGATCAGCCCAAAAATTTCGGTCCATTGCATCAAAAGATCTACGGCATCAAACCACAGGGTATTCGCCAGCATAATGTCACAAGCAATGATCTCGTATGCGGGTACAAGCATCAAAGAATAGAGTGCCAAAACGGCAAATACGGCAATGGCTGCCGTTTTTAAAAAGGATCTTGGCATAGGTACTCCTCACAAAATAATAAGCATAGTATTATATTATCATAAAACCCGGGGAATTGCAAATGTTTTTTGCATATTTAACATTTTTTGGCATAAGATAAAAGGTATGGGGGTGATTTAATGACGGCTTGCGATCCAATGCAGCTGATAGAGCAGGCTTTTGACCTCTGCCGCGATGCGGGCTTTTCCTGTGACGTGCTAACGCGCTCTATTCTTGGTGCGGAAATTCCGATATGCAGATTGGGGCAGGGCAAAAAAACCGTGGTTTTCGTGGCAGGACATAGCGGAAGGGATCTGCTTTTGTCATTGGTTTTGCTGGATTTTTTGCGCGACTATCGCGTGCAATACCAAAAAAAGGCGAGAGTGCTTGATACAAGCATTGCCTATTTGTTTGCCGAGCGTTCGATCGTGCTTGTGCCGTTGCTCAACCCCGACGGTGCCCGCTATGTACAGGAGGGGGTAAACGAGAACAATCCACTGTTTTCGCGCGTGCTCCAAATGAGTGGCGGCGCGGATTTCACCTCGTGGCAAGCAAATGCACGCGGCGTTGATCTTTCGCACAATTACAGCGCGGGATTTATCGCCCACAAGGAATGGGAGCGCACCAAGGGCATCATCGGGGGTGGTGGCAGCGGGTATGGCGGCGAATATCCCGAAAGTGAGCCCGAAACCGCGGCACTGTGTCGCTATCTTCGCTTTTTGGGAGAGGATATTCTCGGTGTGATCGAGCTACAGCTTGGAGATGGCGGCGTTTTTTGCAGCTGCGAAAATAAGCTTTCCGCCAAAACCATGGCGGCGGGGCGTATTCTCTGTCGTGCGCTCTCCTCGCGCGAGAAAGCACCGCAAATGGTAGCACCCGACGGCTCACTTGCCGATTGGTGCATTGAAAAGCTCTCGCGCCCCGCATACAGACTTTCACTTGACACGTCAAAATATCCGAAGGATAAGGCGCGCACGCTTCTTTTTGAGCATCTGCGCCGCACGCTTTACACCTTTCCGTTTATGATCTGATCACGAAAAAAAGCCACGCATGCGTGGCTTTTTTTACGTGTTATTTGACGGGCGGATCAAAAAAGTTGATCTGCTCACCCTGCTTTGTCACGTTGTGGTAGGGAAGCCCCAAATGCTCGTAGGCAAGGCGCGTCACGCACCTGCCGCGCGGCGTGCGGGAAAGAAAGCCGATCTGCATGAGGTAAGGCTCGTAAACGTCCTCGAGGGTGATCGCCTCCTCGCCGATGGTGGCGGCAAGCGTTTCAAGCCCCACGGGCCCGCCGTCGTAAACCTTAATAATGGTGGTCAGCATGCGGCGGTCAATGTTATCAAGCCCAAGGGCGTCGATCTCCAGCCTTTGCAGGGCGTAATTGGCAATATCCGAGGTGATCTCACCGTTGCCCTTGATCTGTGCAAAATCACGCACGCGCTTGAGGAGCCGGTTGGCAATACGCGGTGTGCCGCGTGAGCGTGAGGCGATCTCAATGGCACCGTCATCGGAAATGACAAGCCCCAAAAGGTCGGCGCTGCGCTTGACAATGTCGGCAAGCTCCTCGGGGGTGTAAAGCTCAAGCTTGAGAGTCACGCCAAAGCGGTCGCGCAGCGGTGTGCTGAGCTGACCCGCGCGCGTGGTGGCACCGATCAAGGTAAAACGGGGCAGATCAATGCGAATGCTGCGCGCCGCAGGACCTTTACCGATAATAATATCAAGCGCATAATCCTCCATGGCGGGGTAGAGGATCTCCTCCACGGCGCGGGAAAGACGGTGGATCTCGTCAATAAACAGCACGTCGCCCTCGGCAAGATTAGTCAGAAGCGCCGCAAGATCCCCCTGCTTTTCAATCGCAGGCCCCGAGGTTACGCGAATGTTTACGCCCATTTCGTTTGCAATGATGTTTGAAAGCGTGGTTTTGCCAAGGCCCGGAGGGCCGTAAAGCAAAACGTGATCAAGGCTATCCTTGCGCTTTTTGG
Source organism: Eubacteriales bacterium (assembly GCA_045652845.1). Taxonomy (GTDB): domain Bacteria; phylum Bacillota; class Clostridia; order Oscillospirales; family CAG-272; genus Firm-07. The sequence goes on from JAZOLJ010000049.1 coordinate 2,347, forward strand.
CTGCCTCGATATAAACCTTTAAGTTTTCCTTTACCTTTTCCTGCCCCACGTAGTCGGCAAGGGTCTGCGGTCGAAGGGTGACCTCCTGCGTGTCGTCCTTGGTTTCGTTGGTGGAGAGAATGCGGCTTTCAAAGTCAAGGTCGTTTTCTGCGGTAAAGTCCATACCCAAATTAAAATCCATTTATGCTCTCCTTACATCAGTTTCTTTAGCGCCGCACGGATGATATCCTCTACCTCAAGCGCGGTGGTATCAATGCCCGAAAGGGCGGTCAGCACCTGCGTGCGGTTGTAGCCGAGCACGAGCAGTGCCTCTTGCGCCTCACTTAATCTGTTGTTGCCGCCAAGCGCCGTGGGCGTGGGGATCGCTGCGGTTGCCGCCTCAAAGGCAGAGGGGAGGGCGGTGCCTGCCGCCATCTTATCGCGCAGCTCTAAAATGATGCGCGCGGCGGTCTTTGGGCCGATGCCGTTGGCACGCGCGATGGTTTTCTTATCCTCGGTGCAAACGGCAAGTGCAAATTTTTCGGGCGTGAAGGCGGAAAGGATCGCCATTGCTGCCTTTGGCCCTACGCCCGAAACCGTAATCAGCAGGCGAAAGGTTTCAAGCTCGCCCTCATCGTGAAAGCCAAACAGCTCCATATCGTCCTCGCGGACGGCGAGGTGGGTGTATAATTTTACCCGATCGCCGCCTGCGGCAGCGGGGGAGATCCTGTCATAGGTGTTGCTGCTGACGGTCAGCTTAAAGCCAACGCCGCCTGCATCGACCACGGCTATGCCTGGCATGAGTGCTGCAAGCGCGCCACTGATGTAATGGAACATATACCCTCCGTTTTCAACAGAAATTTGGTTAAAAACATTTAAAAAAGTAAAAAAGGCTCTATTTTAGAATAATTTTTGTTTTAATTTTGAGCGTTTGCACTCTCGCCCGGAAAGGTCCTTTTGATAGCCTTCTCCAGCTTTAATCGGTCAAGATCCATATCTCTGCCGCAGCCAACACAGACCACGCGGCACACGCTTCCCACACGCAGTATCTTAAATTCATGCTTGCCGCAGGGGTGCGGCTTTTTCAGTTCTACCGTCATGCCGGGGAAAAGCTTGATGATCTGCATAATCCGTCTCGTGCCTTTCTCAAAATTTTGATCTCACATTCTCCTTCAGTATAGCACATTTTTCGCTATAAGTAAAGTCAAAACAATATTTTTTTATTTTCTTCCCAAAACCCTTTGACGGGCGCGCGAAAGTATGATATAATATACTATAATTATTTTCTGAAAGGAGAAGGCTCTATGATCATTCTCGGCATTGACCCGGGGCTTGCCATTGTCGGCTGGGGCGTGGTGGATTACCGTGCGGGCAGATTTAAAACCCTTGGCTACGGCGCGATCCGCACCGAGGCGGGGCTGCGCACCGAGGAACGGCTTGCGGGCATTTACCGCGATCTCAATACGATCATCGACCGCTTTCACCCCGAGGAAATGGCAGTTGAGGAGCTTTTTTTCAACACAAACATTACCACAGGCATTCGCGTTGCCGAGGCACGCGGCATCGTGCTGCTTTGCGGCGAGCAAAAGGGACTGCGCATTGCCGAATATACCCCCTTGCAGGTCAAGCAAGCGGTGGTGGGGTACGGCAGAGCCGAAAAAAAGCAGGTTATTACCATGGTGACAAGCCTTTTGGGGCTAAAAGAGCCGCCAAAGCCCGACGATACTGCCGATGCACTCGCCATTGCCGTTTGTCACGGTCACAGCGGTGCCTCGCGACTTGCAAAATATTTTAATAACTGAATGGGAGTAAAGCATGTTTTATACCGAGCATTGGAAGGATTACGAATTACTCGACACCTCGGACGGTGAGCGTCTTGAGCGTTGGGGAAAATATATCTTGGTGCGTCCCGATCCGCAGATCATTTGGCACGGTGCAGCCACCCACCCTGCATGGAAGCGGGCTGATGCCGTTTACCGTCGCTCCTCTCTGGGGGGCGGCGCGTGGAAGCAAAACCGTTTGCCCGCCGAGTGGAGGATCACGTATCGCGATCTCACCTTTCTCATCAAGCCCATGGGCTTCAAGCACACGGGGCTTTTCCCCGAGCAGGCGGCAAACTGGGATTGGTTTGGGGAAAAGATCAAAAAAGCGGGTCGCCCCATTAAGGTGTTAAATCTCTTTGCATACACGGGCGGTGCTACCGTTGCCGCAGCAAAGGCGGGTGCCTCTGTCGTGCACGTGGATGCAGCAAAGGGAATGGTTGCACAGGCAAAGGAGAACGCACGCCTTTCGGGGCTTGCCGATGCGCCCATTCGCTATATCGTTGACGATTGCAAAAAATTTGTGGAGCGCGAGATCAAGCGCGGCAATTTTTACGATGCCGTGATCATGGATCCGCCCTCTTACGGCAGAGGACCGTCGGGGGAGATCTGGAAAATTGAAAATTCGATCGACGAGCTCGTTGAGCTTGCCGCCAAGCTTTTGTCGCGCGAGCCGCTGTTTTTCTTGATCAATTCCTATACCACGGGGCTTTCGCCCCTTGCCATGAGCTACATTCTTGATCTTAAGGTGCGTTCTCGCTTTGGCGGCAAGACCAGTGCCGAGGAGCTTGGGCTAAAGGTTACAAAAACAGGCTCGTATCTTCCGTGCGGTGCCAGTGCGCGCTGGGAGCTTGAGGAGTAAGTATGAGTGAGATTTTTATACACGCAAAGGATCTTCGCTACGCCTATTCCGATGAAAACGGCATCAAGCAGCCCGTTTTGCGCGGCATCACGCTTGATATCGCCAAGGGCGAATACGTTGCAATTCTCGGGCATAACGGCTCGGGCAAGTCTACCCTTGCAAAGCTTTTGAATATGATACTGGAGCCCGATGGCGGCGAGCTTACCGTCGCGGGGCGCGACCTTACCTCCCCTGAGCTGACCGAGGATGATTTTTACGCTCTGCGCCGCGAGGTCGGTATGGTGTTTCAAAACCCCGATAATCAGCTTGTTGCAACGATCGTTGAGGAGGACGTGGCGTTCGGCCCCGAAAATCTCGGTATTCCGTCAAAACAAATTCGTGCGCGCGTGGATGCGGCACTTGCAACCGTTGGTATGACGGCATACGCCCGTCACGAGCCGCACCGCCTTTCGGGCGGTCAAAAGCAGCGCGTTGCCATTGCGGGCATTCTCGCGATGGAGCCCACCTGTATGATACTTGACGAGGCTACTGCCATGCTTGATCCGCTTGGCAGAAGAGAAGTGATTGAAACGGTTGAAAGGCTCAACCGCGAAAAGGGCATTACCGTGCTTTCGATCACACACTATATGAGTGAGGCGGCGCGCGCTGACCGTGTGATCGTGATCGACGACGGCGTGGTGATTATGGACGGCACACCGCGTGAGGTGTTTGCCGACCCCGCAAAGCTGCTTGCCGCAGGTCTTGACGTGCCGCAATGCACCTCGCTGGTGCACGCACTGCGCGCGAAGGGCGTGCCGCTAAAGGGTGATCCCGTCACGACAGAGGAATGTGCAGATCTTATCTGCCGCCTATTGGAGGGGAAATGATATGGCTACCTTAACGCTTGAAAACGTTTCCTACACCTACGGCGCGGGCACGCCCTTTGAAATTAAGGCGCTTGATAACGTAAGCCTCACCGTGCGCGAGGGGTCTGTGACAGGTATTATCGGGCACACGGGCTCCGGCAAATCTACGCTGGTGCAGCTCTTGAACGGCCTTGAAAAGCCAATGGGCGGCAGGGTGCTGCTTGATGGCAGGGATATTTGGGCAGAGCCGAAAAAAATGCGCGATATTCGTTTTCGCGTGGGGCTTGTGATGCAATATCCCGAATATCAGCTTTTTGAGGAAACCATACGCGAGGATATTGCGTTTGGCCCTTGCAACATGGGGCTTGATGAAGCCGAGATCGCCTACCGCGTGGATGAGGCTGCAGCCTTCGTTGGGCTTGACCGCGCATTGCTTGACAAATCACCCTTTGATCTTTCGGGCGGTCAAAAGCGCCGCGCGGCGATCGCGGGCATTATGGCAATGAAGCCCGAGATCCTCGTGCTTGACGAGCCTGCGGCAGGGCTTGACCCGCGCGGCAGAGATATCATTTTGCGCAGCATTCGTGCATACGGCAAAAAAACGGGTGCTACCGTGATTATCGTGAGCCACAGCATGGAGGATATGGCGGCGTATTGCGATGATATCATCGTGATGGCACACGCAAAGGTCGTGCTGTCGGGCACGCGCGACGAGGTGTTTGCGAGTGCCGAAAAATTAACCGCCGTGGGGCTTGACGTGCCGCAGATCACGCATTTGATGGCACTTTTGCGCGCGCGCGGCATCAAGGTGCCGGAGGGCATTTATACCGTTGAAGCGGCAACCGCCGCGCTTCACCAACTATTTGGGTAAAGGATTGCTGTTTTCATGAAGAATATCGCATTTGGGCAGTATTATCCTGCCCACTCACCGCTGCACGCCATGGATGCGCGCATGAAGGTGATACTGTCTATCTTATATATCGTTGCCGCATTTCTTTGTAAAAACGTACTGGCATTCGGTGCGCTCTTGCTGTCTGCGGTGCTTTTGCTGCTGCTCAGCCGCATCCCGCCGCGCATTGTGCTGCGTGCTCTGCGTCCGTTGTTTTTCATTATGCTGTTTACTGCCGTGCTCAATCTGTTTTTCGCCACGGGCACCCAGGTGCTTGTTTCCTTTTGGCGTATCACGATCTACGTGGAGGGCGTATACAGTGCCGCTTTTATGCTGGTGCGCATTATCGTGCTGATCTTTGGCACGAGCGTATTTTTGACCTACACCACCACGCCCATCGCGCTGACCGATGCCATAGAGAGCCTCCTGTCGCCCTTGCGCGTATTCAAGCTTCCCGTGCATGAGTTTGCCATGATGATGAGCATCGCCCTTCGCTTTATCCCCACGCTGATGGAGGAAACCTCCAAGATCATGAACGCGCAAAAGGCGCGCGGGGTGGATTTTTCAAGCGGTGGACTGATCAAGCGTGCCAAGGCGTTGGTGCCGATCCTTATTCCCTTGATCGTATCCTCCTTTCGCCGTGCCGACGAGCTGGCAATGGCAATGGAGTGCCGCTGCTACCGTGGCGGCAAGGGCAGAACCAAAATGACGGTGCCGCACCTGCACGCAAGAGATTTTGCGGCGCTCCTGTTGATGGTCGCGCTGGGTGCGGGGCTTGTGTATCTCAATCGCCTCGGCATTGGCTACATGATGTGAGGTGCTATGAAGATTTTACTGAAGATCGCTTATCTCGGTACCGCTTATTGCGGGTATCAGGTGCAGCCAAACGGCATAACCGTGCAGGAAAAGCTAAACGAGGCGGCGCGTGCCGTATTTGGCTTTGACTGTGATATTGTCGGCTGTAGCCGCACCGACAGCGGCGTGCACGCGCGCGGCTTTTGCGCAACCGTTACCAAAAAGGGAACGAATAGTCTTGAAGTCACCGTGCCGACCGACCGCATACCGCGTGCCATGAACGTAAATCTCCCGCCCGATATCGCGGTGCTGGAGGCAAGTGCCGTGGCGGATGATTTTCACGCACGGTACGGTGTTGCTTCAAAGGAATACGAATATCTTATTTACAACGGTGCCGAGCGCGATCCGTTTTTGCTTGACCGTGCGTGGCATATCCCAAAGCATTTTGATGATGCGGCGGTAGCGGCAATGCACAGGGCAGCAGGGGCGTTTGTCGGCAAGCATGATTTTACGGCACTGCGCGACGGCGATCCCGATGAAAAGGACCCCGTGCGCCACGTGCTTTCGGCATCCGTTGTGCGAAACGGCGATATGATCTCCTTTCGCGTGCGTGCCGACGGCTTTCTTTACCACATGGTGCGCGTAATGGCGGGAACGTTGGTGGAGGTGGGCAAGGGTAGGCTTACCCCCGAAGCGGTTGCCGCGCATATTGCAGGCAAAAAGAGAAATCTACTGGGTGCAACTGCGCCCGCTTGCGGTCTTTATCTTGACCGTGTATTTTATCACTGATTAAAAAAGGAGGGATAAGATGGATAGCGAAAACCGTGAGGTTACGGCACTTGTCGAAGCACCGCAAGGCAAGACGCTTCGTGCCACGCAGGAAGAGCCGGGGTACTGGCTGCGTACCTCGCGCAGATACGGCTCGGCTGTGGCGATCCTTTGCTTTGTTCTTGCCGTTTTTTTGGTGATGTTTTCCGTGCTTTCGGCACATGCCTTTTCCTACGATAGCCTGTTTTATTTCGGCAAGGACGTAGCAACTCTTATTTCTCTTGCCGATACGGGCGGAAGCGTGATCTATTATGATTACGAGGGCGCGCTCGCCCGCCCCGTGGCGTATCGTGGCGGTGTTGCCGTGGCGCACAGTGGCGGCACCGACGTGTATGCTGCCGACGGCGAGCTGCTTTTGGCGGCAAGGGTTGAAAGCACCTATACCGCGCCGCGCATTGCCGTGTCGCGCGACTATCTTGTGACGTATGACTTTGGCGGCACGGATTTTTGCGTTTGCAATTCCTACGCAAAGCTTTACGAGGGCAAAACCGAGCAGCCGATCCTTGGCGTATCCGTTTCAAACGCGGGATATTTCTCCGTGATCACCGCTTCCGATCCGGATCCCGCCGAAAACGAGCCGTTTTATCTTTCCGAGGTCTTGCTATTTGACGCTAACTTTAATATGGTACAGCATTTTGGCAGAGCTTCGGCAACCGTTAGCGCCGCCGTTTGTGATAACGGGCGCACCATTGCGTTGGTGGGTGCGGTTTCAGAGGGGACACTGGTTGACGTATATATGATTGGTGATAAAACGCCGCTTTCCACCACCACGCTTGCGGGCTTGCCCTTGGTGGCGGGCTATACCGCATCCTCAAGGCTTGCCGTGCTGACCGATACTGCGTGCCACGCGCTATCGGTTGAAGGTAGGGTATACAACACCTTTGACTTTGGCGGCGCCACACTGACCGCATACAGCTTAAATAAAAACGGGATCGCCGTGGCACTTGAAACCGACCGCCTGCACGCCGCGCACCGCGTGGTAGCACTGGATAAAAAGGGAAGAGTTGAGATGGACGTTTCGGGGAACGGCACCGTGCTTTCGCTTGCCCTTTCAGACGACTATGTTTGGTTGCTTGGTACGGAAATCACCACCTGCCTGCGCTTGCGCAACGGCGAGTGCGTTGCAAGCGAGGCAAGCATCAAGGAGGCGTTTTCAATCGTTGCGATGGATGACAAAACGGCGCGTGTGCTTTCCCCCGCACAGGCACGCGATCTGCAGATTGGGCGATGAGAGGTGGCAGCATGAGGCATATTCCAAACCTTCTCACAGTATTCAGACTGCTTTTGGTGCCGCTTTTTGCCGTATTGTTCTTTACGGTGGATCCGCTGGTGGCACTGCCCGTTTCTTGGCTTGCCGCCATCACTGACGTGCTCGACGGATATCTTGCGCGCCGCAACGGCTGGATCAGCCGCCTTGGCAAGGTGCTTGACCCTGTGGCAGACAAGCTGATGCAGGGGGCACTGCTTTTATGCGTTGTGGTGGGCGGCTTGCTGCCCTGGCCCTTTGCGATCCCCTTTGTCCTAAAGGAGCTGGCACAGGGTGTTTGCGGCCTTTTGATGTTCCGCCGCCGCCGTGTGGTGGTTGTCAGTCGTTGGTACGGCAAGGTAGCACTCACGCTTTTTCATCTCGCCGTAAACTTCACGGTGGTTTTGGCGGCGTTCCTTGATCCTGTGCCGCTTGCCGCAAGCATTTTGCTTGGCGTATTTTGGATTGTTGCTTTGGGTTTGATGATGTTTGCATTTGTAAGCTATATTGTGGGCTATGCACGCATGGCGGCAAAAATAAAAAAAGAATGGAGAGAAGAGCCCCCAGTGGGCAACTGATACGGTAAATGGTAATGTGTTCTAAATGCCACAAGCGTGTGGCAACAGTATTTGTAACCAAGGTAGAAAACGGTGAGCGCAAGACCGAGGGGCTTTGCATGAAATGCGCGGCAGAGCTTGGCATGCCCACCGACCAAATGCTTGGCAACGTGATGGGTAAGCTGGGCCTCACGCCAGATCAGCTTGCCGGCATGGAGGAGGAGCTGAACGGGCTTATCCAAGGCGGCTTGCCGAGTGATAGTGACGACAACGAGGACGGTGGCGCACCTGCCATTGATTTTCCCAAGATCTTTCGCGAAAGCGGTCTGTTTGGCACGCCCGCCGAGGGCAAGGGGGCTGACGCCGCAGGGAAGAAGGAAAAGGATAAAGCACAAAGGGAGAAAAAGCATAAGTTTCTTGATACCTATTGCCGCAATCTCACGCGCCGAGCACGTGACGGAAAGCTTGACCGCATTGTAGGGCGCGAGCGAGAGCTTGCGCGTGTGATTCAAATTCTTTGCCGCCGCCAAAAAAACAACCCGTGCCTCATTGGTGAGCCGGGTGTTGGTAAAACTGCCATTGCCGAGGCACTGGCGCAGCGCATCGCCGAGAATAACGTCCCCTACAAGCTCCGCGGCAAGGAGGTCTATCTCGTTGACCTGACCGCACTTGTGGCGGGCACACAGTTTCGTGGGCAGTTTGAGTCGCGCATCTTGGGGCTTTTGAAGGAAGTAACCGATGCGGGGAATATCATTTTGGTGATCGACGAGGTGCATAACATTGTTGGCACGGGTGAATCGGAGGGTAGCGTGAACGCCGCCAATATTTTAAAGCCTGCGCTCTCGCGCGGCGAGGTACAGATCATTGGTGCCACCACCCTCAACGAGTACCGTAAATATATTGAAAAGGATAGCGCGCTTGAGCGTCGCTTCCAGCCCGTAACGGTGAACGAGCCCTCGCTTGACGATACCGTAGAAATGCTGCGCGGCATCAAGCACTATTATGAGAGCTTTCACGCGGTGCAAATTCCCGATGAGATCCTGCGCCGCGCCGTGGTGCTTTCCGAGCGCTATATTACTGACAGATACCTGCCCGATAAGGCGATAGACCTCCTCGATGAGGCGGCTGCCAACCTTTCCCTCAACTCCTCGTTTTTAAACGAAAGTTATGAGATAAAAGAACAAATGTTGGCACAAAAAGAGAAAAGAGAGAAAATTGAGGCGGAAGATGCCAATGACGAGCAATCCGAAAAGCGTCGTTTTGAGGAGCTTGCCAAGATCAAGGCAAAGGAGCTGCAGCTCTCGGAGCGACTTGCTGAAATCGAGCCGGAATGCGGTAAGGTTGTGATGAGTGAGGAGGAGCTTGCACAGGTCATTGAGATCTGGACGGGTGTGCCTGCCTCGAGCATCAGCGAAAACGAATTTGAGCGCATTGACGGGCTTGAGGCGCGCCTGCGCCGGCGCATCATCGGTCAAGACCAAGCCGTTTCGGCTGTGTCGCGCGCCATCAAGCGCAGTCGCGCGGGGGTATCTTATAAAAGGAAGCCTGTTTCCTTTATTTTTGCTGGCCCCACGGGCGTTGGTAAGACCGAGCTGGTAAAAACCCTTGCAGCAGATCTTTTTGATAGCCCCGAAACGCTTATCAGACTTGATATGTCCGAGTTTATGGAAAAGCATTCGGTGTCGCGTATCATCGGCGCGCCTCCAGGATACGTGGGGTATGACGAGGCGGGGCAGCTGACCGAAAAGATCCGCCGCCGCCCTTATTCGGTGGTGCTGTTTGACGAGATCGAAAAGGCACATCCCGACGTGTTAAACGTGCTGCTGCAGATCCTTGATGACGGCAGAATTACCGATGCGCGCGGCAGAACCGTCAATTTTGAAAATACCGTGCTGGTGATGACCACCAACGCGGGGTCTGATAAGGCGGGGGCACTTGCGGGCTTCCTTGGCGATACCTCTACCGCTGCCGAGGCGCGTACCGAAAAGGCACTTTCCACGTTCCTTCGCCCCGAGTTTCTCAACCGTGTGGATGAGGTCATTACCTTCCGTTCGCTTGATGAAGCCGATTTCGCAAAGATTGCCGCCATTCAAATGGGCGAGCTGCAAAAGGCACTTGCCGAGCGTTGTATTAAGCTCACCTTTACCGACGCGGCGCTTTCTCTCATTGCAAAGCGCTCTTATTCTCACAAATTCGGCGCGCGCAACATGCGCCGCTTTATCCAACGAAACGTCGAGGATATCCTCGCCGAAAAGATCATTGCTGACCATAACCGCATGATCACAAACGCCGCCGTTACTGTCAAAAACGGTGAGCTTCGCATTGAGGTGATGTAACATGAGTGTATATTTGTTTGATTTTGACGGGACCCTGGTGGATTCCATGCCCGTGTTCGGCGCGGCGGTGCTGCACGTGCTGGACAAAAACGGTGTTTCCTATCCCGATGATATTGTAAAGATCATCACGCCCCTTGGGTTTGCCGGCACGGCGGATTATTTCATCCGTGAGCTTGGTGCTAAGCGCACGCGTGACGAGCTTGTTGAGGAAATGACCGCCTATATGGTAAATGCGTATATGAATACTATTCCTGCCAAGCTCCACGTGCCGGAAACCCTGCGCGAGCTTCGTGCAAGGGGCGATCGCCTCGCGGTTTTAACGGCAAGTCCGCATAAGACGCTTGACCCCTGCCTAAAACGCGTTGGGCTTTACGACCTCTTTGAGCGCGTGTGGTCCTGCGACGATTTTAACGCCACCAAGGCCGACCCCAATATCTATAAAATGGCGGCAAAGGAGCTTGGCATTCCTGTTTCCGAGCTGATCTTCCTTGATGATAATATCAACGCCGATATGACAGCGATCGCCGCAGGCGCGCGCGTCTTTGGCGTGTTTGACGAAAGCTCTGCCGATATGGAGGGGGAGATGCGCGAGGTCTGCGAGCGCTACGTCCGCGATTTTTCCGAGCTGCTCTGATAGATTTACGCCGCGTCACCGTCAAAAACAGGGAACCTCGTATCGAGGCGATGTAAAGCCGTGTAGGTATATTGTCATCCTGAAGCGGGCAACAAAGCCCGCCGTGAGGATCTCCGAAATTGCAATCGGCAATTTCGGCGGTATGTTTGCACCCAACCCGTGCAGGGGCTGACGCCTCGGTAGCCCGTGATTGGTGTTGCTCGGGACGTCGAGGGTGTCGTCCCTTACAAAATAGCACGAAAACCGCCGTTAGTCCCCACAAAATGTAAACAAATTGTAAAAAGTTGGTTTTCTGTTGCATTTAATATTAATTTGTGTTATAATATCACACGCTTGCGTGATGGCGAGCAAAAACACACACGGTATCCGAAGTAGGGTCGGTGCCTGCGCGGTGCGTAGGTTGCCCTGTGAGATCCCGTGGTGGAAAAAAACCAAAGGAGGACATAAAAATGTCTGTTATTACCATCAAACAGCTGCTTGAAGCAGGCGTCCATTTCGGACACCACACCAGAAGATGGAACCCCAAAATGCAGGAGTACATCTTCACCGAGCGTAACGGTATCTACATTATCGACCTGCAGAAGACCGTTAAGAAGTTCGAGGAGGCTTACAACTTTGTTCGCGACCTCGCCGCAAACAACGGCACCATCCTTTTCGTTGGTACCAAGAAGCAGGCTGCCGATGCCATTAAGGAAGAGGCACAGCGCTGCGGCATGTACTACGTAAACGTACGTTGGCCCGGCGGCATGATGACCAACTTCAAGACCATCAAGCGCTCTATCGCACGCCTGAACTCCCTGAATAAGATGCAGGAGGACGGCACCTTTGATCTGCTCCCCAAGAAAGAGGTAGCAGGCAAGCAGAAGGAGATCTTTGACCTTGAGAAGAGCTACGGCGGTATCAAAACCATGGAATCGCTGCCCTCCGCTGTATTCATTGTTGACCCCCACAAGGAGCGCAATGCAGTGCTTGAGGCAAAGAAGCTCGGTATCCCGGTAATTGCTATCGTTGATACCAACTGCGATCCCGATGATGCTGATTACATCATCCCCGGTAACGACGACGCGATCCGCGCAATCAAGCTGATCTCCTCCGTTATCGCTGATGCCGTAATCGAGGGCAAGCAGGGCGAGCAGACCACCGAGGCAGAGGCTCCCGCAGAGGAAGCTGCCGAGGCTGACGCAGAGTAATTTGTAAGGAGAATAAAAGAATGGCTAACTTTACCGCAAAAGACGTAGCAACCCTTCGCGCCAAGTCCGGTCTTGGCATGATGGACTGCAAGAACGCACTGGTTGAGGCTGACGGCGATCAGGACAAGGCTATCAAGATCCTTCGTGAGAAGGGCCTTGCTACCGCTGAGAAGAAGGCAGGCCGTATCGCTGCCGAGGGCCGCGTTGATATTATGACCAAGGATGGCGTTACCGCCATGGTTGAGGTAAACTCCGAAACCGACTTTGCCGCAAAGAGCGACGCTTTCAAGGGGTTTGTCACGGGTCTGCTTGAAACCGTTATCGCAAATAAGCCCGCTGACGTTGCAGCTCTGATGGAGTGCACCTATGCCGGCTCTACCGAGAGCGTTCAGAAGACCCTCGTTGAGCTGATCTCCGTTATTAAGGAGAACCTTTCGGTTCGCCGCTTTGTGATCGTTGAGGGTACCACCTCTACCTATATTCACGGCTTTGGCACCACCGGTGTTATCGTGAAGTTTGAGGCTGCTGCCGACGTGATCGCAAAGGATGGCTTTGCTGAATTTGCAAAGAACATCGCTCTGCAGATCGCTGCAGGCAATCCTCCCCAGTACGTGAACATTGAGGATGTTCCCGCTGATGCTGTTGCTGAGGAGAAGGCAGTGCTGATCGCACAGATGAAGAACGACCCCAAGAACGCAAACAAGCCCGACCAGATCCTTGAGAAGATCGTTTCCGGTCGTCTTGGCAAGTTCTACGAGCGCGTTTGCCTTGTTGAGCAGGCTTACGTTAAGGAAGACAGCATGACCGTTGGCGCTTACACCAAGGCTACCGCTAAGGAGCTTGGCGGCGACATCAAGATCGCTTCCTTCGTACTCTTTGAGAAGGGCGAGGGCATTGAAAAGAAAGAGGAGAACTTTGCAGAGGAGATCGCAAAGCTCACCGGCCAGGCTTAATTTGCCCCATAAAAAAAACGCAAGTCCGAAAACGGACTTGCGTTTTTTATTTTTGTGTAAAACAGCAATCGGCAAAGTAATTTTGAAGCGCTTCATAGTCTACCGAGTTGGTTTGAACGGGCAGTAACGCCCCGTCCGGCATTTCAAGATAAAAAAGCTGTCTTTTTTCTGTGCCGAACGGCGTGGTTTTTTTGATGACGTGCAGTGTTTGTGCTTTGGAAAGATCGTAGGAAAACATCGTGACCTCCTCCTTTACCACGTCGGCGCGACAGCCAAGGATGTGACAGTGTGTGTCAGTTAAGGTCAGCGAGATAAGATAAAAAAAGCGGCTGCGGAGCACTTGATCAAAGCCGCGTACAACCTCGTCGGCACCAATATCGTAGAGCTTCATGATGCGGTCGTCAATAATCGAGCCATCGTAAACAAGATAATGCACAAGCGTTTCATATTGCTCGCTTCTTGCTTCCTTTAGGGGATTGTGCAGTAATAAATATTGTAACAGCTGCTCGTATTCTTGATCCGATACGCGCGCAGAACGCGAAAATATCAGAATTACAATACCAACGCCCAAAATGGGGAAAAACCAAGCCCGCCAAAGCATCAATGCGATGGCGATCACAATGATTGCTGCCGCAACAATATCAAGCTTTGTATATGGTGGCTGGTGTAAATATTTTTGTGCGTTGTTTGTGGGGGTATTTTCTTTCATAAGGAACGCTCAATTCTAATAAAATTTGATGATATGCCTGCGAATAGCATAAAATCTCTCTGGTATTATAACAAAAAGTCCGTTGTTTGTCAAACTTTTCTATCTTTCTTTATATTTTTATAAATTTGCTCTTTACAAAATCGCAAAAATAGAGTAAAATATATAGGAATAGATTTCTTTGAGCGAGGTGTTCTTATGGCAACTCCAAGGTATAAGCGAATTCTGTTAAAGCTATCAGGTGAGGCTCTTACCGAACAGGGTAAGGGAATTCTTGATTTTGACTTTATTGCCAAGGTGGCGGCGGTCTTAAAGCGTTGCCGTGAGGCGGGAGTTGAGATCGGTGTTATTGTTGGCGCAGGCAACATCTGGCGCGGCAGACAGGGCGGCGGTATGGATCGCAAGCAGGCAGACCACATGGGCATGCTTGCTACAGCCATCAACGCACTTGCCCTGCAGGATTCCTTCCGTCAGGCGGGGCTTGATACCGTGGTAATGAGCGCGGTGGAAATGCGCGCCTTTGCCGATACCTTTACCGTAAACGATGCCAATGCGGCACTTGCTGCGGGCAAGGTCGTTATTTTTGCGTGCGGTCTTGGGCAGCCCTTCTTTTCTACCGATACGGCAGCCGTTTTGCGTGCCGCCGAAATTGATGCCGATGCCGTGCTGATGGCAAAGAACATAGACGGTATTTATACCGCAGACCCCAAGGTGGATGCAAGCGCACGCCGCTATGATGAGGTCACGTATAAAGAGGTGCTTGACAAGGAGCTGAAGGCACTTGACCTTTCTGCAACGACCTTCTGCATGGAAAATGATATTCGTTGCTATGCCTTTGCTCTCAACGATCCCGATAACATTTACCGTGTGGTCATGGGTGAACATATCGGAACCGAGCTCCATCGCTGATATTTGAATTATATAGAAAGTGAGATAGACGATGAAACTAAACACCAAAGATTTTGAAAGCAAAATGGAGAAGGCACTCTCCGTGCTTGGCGGCAACTTTGATACCATTCGTGCAGGTCAGGCGAATCCTGCTGTTTTAAACCGCGTATCCTTTGAGTATTACGGGTCTCCTACGCCTCTTAATTCTATGGCAGATATCCGTCTTTCCGATGCAAGAACGCTTGTGATCAAGCCCTATGACGGCTCCACCCTCAAGGCAATGGAGAAGGCAATTCTCGCATCCGACGTAGGCATCACCCCCAATAATGACGGTCAGGTGATCCGCCTTGTGTTCCCGCAGCTGACCGAGGAGCGCAGAAAAGAGCTTTCCAAGCAGGTACAGAAGATGGGCGAGGAGGCAAAGGTTGCCATTCGCAATATTCGCCGCGATGCCAACGAGCTTTGCAAGAAGATGGAGAAGGATGGCGAGATGACCGAGGATGAGCGCAAGGCATCTGAAAAGTCGGTGCAGGATCTTACCGACAAGTACATCAAGAAAATCGACACCTCCGTTACCGAAAAGCAAGCGGACGTTATGGCGATCTAACTAAAGCAGCACGGGCGGCGGGACGCATTGTTTCCTCCGCCCACTGCTTTATCGAGAGGTTTTTATGCATCAAATTGATACATCCGTCGCCCTGCCGCGCCACGTTGCCTTTATTATGGATGGCAATGGGCGTTGGGCGAAAAAACGCGGTATGCCGCGCGAATACGGGCATCGCTTTGGCGTGAAGGCATTTCGCGCCGTGCTGGAGCACTGTGATAAGATCGGGCTGCAGGCTGTTACCTTTTATGCCTTTTCTACCGAAAACTGGAAGCGCCCTCGGCGCGAGGTAGATGCCATTTTAAAGCTGATGGATACCTATCTTGAGGAGTGCGAGAAAAAGATTGGGGATTATGCGTTTCGCATCGTATTTCTTGGCAATAAAGCGGCATTTGACGAAAAACGCCGCGCGCGTATGATCAAATTAGAGGAGATCACACGCGATCGCGGGCGTATTTTGAACATAGCCCTCAACTACGGCGGGCGCGATGAGCTGGTTTATGCCTGTAACAGCTTGATTGCCGCAGGAAAGGAATCTGTTAGCGAAGCGGATATTACGGGCGCGCTTTATACCGCCGCCAGCCCCGAGCTTGATCTTATCGTGCGCACGGGCGGCGATCTGCGTATTTCCAACTTTTTACTGTGGCAGGCAGCATATGCCGAGCTGTATTTTACCGACGTGCTTTGGCCTGATTTCGGGCCTGCGGAGGTGGATGCCGCGATTGCAGAATTTTCAACAAGAAAACGCCGCTTTGGCGGTGTGTGATTATCGGAGGTTTATTTTAGATGAGAACCCGCATTATTACGGCTGTTGTTGCAATATGTGGCATTGCGCCGTTTTTCTGGTTTTCCGACATCAGGGAGCCCGGCAACCCGTTAACCTATATGTTTCCGCTGCTGATCTGCGGCATTGCCTTTGTTTCGGTATGGGAAATGCTGCACTGTCTTAATCTTGACAAAAATTACGTGATCAGCGTGCCGCTTTATCTTGCAGCACTGATATTCCCAATGCTGGCGCGCGTGATGCATGCCAATATGCGCGAGTACGTGCGCATTGCCATGATTACCGCACTGGTAATGGCAATTTACCTGTTTGCCTCTATCGTATTTCAGTTCGGAAAGATCGATATGGGCAAGATAGGGCTTGTGTTTATGACAAGCTTTTATATCATCGGTGCCAATTCGGCAGTGGTGATCCTGCGCAACGCCGATAACGTTGGCAGATTTTTGGTGCTGATTCCGTTCGTGTTTTCCTGGACGACAGATACCTTTGCGTATTTTTGCGGCAGAGCCTTTGGCAAGCACAAGCTGATTGAGGCAGTCAGCCCCAAAAAGACGGTTGAGGGTGCGATCGGCGGCTTTGTCTTTTGCGCACTCACTGCGGTGCTGTACGGTCTTGTTGTTGGCAAATGCTTTAACGTTACCCCAAATTATCTTGTGCTTGGTCTTGGCGGCATGGTGATCGGCGTAGTGTCGCAGATCGGTGATCTTGTGATGTCTGCCATCAAGCGTGAGCAGGGTGTGAAGGATTACGGCTGGATGCTGCCCGGGCACGGCGGCTTGCTTGACCGCTTTGACTCCAGCATGGCAGTAACCGTGCTGGTGCTCTTGATCAATACCTATTTCCCGATTTTTATCTGATAGGTGCAAATGATGAAAAATAATCAATTTCCTGCCACTGCGATCCTTGGGTCTACGGGCTCGGTGGGAGAGCAGGCAATAGACGTTGCAAAGCAACATCACATCAAGGTTACCGCGCTTTCGGCACACAAAAACTGGAAGCGTGTTGCCGAGCAGGCAAGAGAATTGCAGGTACACGCCGCCGCCATGACCGATCTCGGGGCGGCGGCTGACTTGCGTTTGGCACTTGCCGATACCAATATTAAGGTGTACGGTGGCGAGGATGGGCTGCTTGAAATGATAGGGGAGACCCCCGATACCTTTGCCGTAAACTCAATTCTCGGCGAAGCGGGGCTGCGCCCCACGCTGGCGGTTCTTGCCGCAGGCAAGAATTTGGCACTTGCAAACAAGGAATCCTTGGTGGTGGCAGGCGAGCTTGTGATGGGCGAGGCAAAACGCAAAAATCTCTCCATCACGCCTGTTGACAGTGAGCATTCTGCCATATTCCAAGCCCTTCGCTCGGGCAAGCAAGAGGAAATCAAGAGGCTGATCTTAACCGCTTCAGGGGGACCGTTCTTTGGCAAAAAAAGAACAGAACTTTCTGAAATAACGGTGGATGATACGTTAGCACACCCAACATGGCAGATGGGAGCGAAAATCACGGTGGATTCCGCAACGCTGATGAACAAGGGCTTTGAGGTGATCGAGGCGGCGCATTTGTTTGGTGTGCCGGCGGATAAGATCGACGTGGTCGTACACCGTGAAAGTATAATCCATTCTATGGTAGAATACATTGATAACAGCGTGATCGCGCAAATGTCGGTGCCCGATATGCGCCTTTGCGTGCAGTATGCATTAACAGCCCCCGCGCGCACGGCGGCGGTGATCCCGCAGCTTGACCTCTTAAAGGTGGGCAAGCTGACCTTTGCCGCGCCCGACGAGGAGACCTTTCCGCTTTTGCCCTTGGCAAAGCGTTGCCATCTGATGGGCGGCGCGATGCCTGCCGCGCTGAATGCCGCCAACGAGGTGGCTGTTGCCGCATTCCTTTCAGGCAAAATTTCCTTTTTGAAATTGCTTGATACCGTGCTGCGCGTCACGGGTGATATGCCGCATGCGGCAAATGCGCACACCCTTTCCGAGATCCTTGACGTCGACCGAGAGGCAAGGGAGCGTGCATCCACACTTATTTGATGCCGCTTTTCAATTTTTAAGGAGAATTTATGATAACCTTTTTGTACGTGTTGCTCGCATTGCTCGTTTTCGGGCTGCTTATCATGATCCACGAGCTGGGGCATTTTCTCGTTGCACGCGCCTGCGGTGTCGGCATTCGAGAATTTTCCATCGGCATGGGACCGAAAATTTTTTCCTGGAAGGGAAAAAGGTCGTGGGGCACGCCGAAAGAAAATAACGGGCAGGCAGATTTAGACGGCACACAGCTTTCCTTTGATCGGCTCACGGGTACTGCCGACGGTGAGGAGGAAACGGTAACCTCCTATTCACTGCGCGCCCTGCCGATCGGCGGATTTGTCAGCATGGTCGGCGAGGATGAGGAGAGCGATTCGCCTGCCGCCTTCGGCTCGAAAAGGGTGTGGCAGAGAATTGCCATTGTGCTCGCGGGCCCCGTGATGAACGTGGTGCTTGGCTTTTTGCTGATGACCGTTTTGGTGCTGACTACACCAAAGCTTGCCTCTACCACCGTTGGTGAATTTGGCGAGGGGGCAACAAGCCCCGCTTACGGCCTGCAGGTGGGGGATACCGTGACGCACGTAAACGGCGTGCGCGTGTTTACGGGCAACGAGCTTGTGTATGAGATCTTAAACGACGGCTATAAGCCCGTTGATCTGAAGGTTGTGCGAAACGGCGCGGTGGTTGAGCTTCGTGGTGTGATCTTTCCCGGTCAGACCAGCGAGGGCGTGAGCTTTGGCTCTGCCGATTTTCGCGTGTATGCCGAGGAGAAAACCGTGCCAAACGTGTTAAAGCACAGCTTTTGGCGCTCTGTTTCCACGGTAAAAATGATCTTTGATCAGCTGGGTGATATGATCGGCGGCAGATATGGCATCAACGCGGTATCGGGTCCCGTCGGTGTTACCGAGGGGATGGTGGATGCCGCGAAATCCGGCATGTCGAATTTCCTTTATCTTGTTATCGTCATCACCGTAAACCTCGGTATTTTTAATCTTTTGCCGATCCCCGCCTTGGATGGCGGCAGACTTCTTTTCCTTGTGGTGGAGGCTGTTATCAGAAAGCCCGTTGATAAAAACATTGAAGGATATATCCATTTTGCGGGAATGCTGCTTTTGCTCGCGCTCATGGCAGTGATCCTGTGCAAGGATATAGCAGGACTCTTTGCACGATGAATTATAACGAAATAAGAAGAAAAACAAGGCGCGTGAATATCGGCGGTGTCACAGTTGGCGGCAATAGCCCTATTGCCATTCAGTCTATGACCAATACCGATACACACGATTATGAGGCAACGCTCGCCCAGGTGAAGGCGTTAAAGGCGGCAGGGTGCGATATTTTGCGCCTGACCGTGCCCGATATGGCGGCGGCAGAGGTGATGTACCGCCTCAAAAATGCAAACGTGGGGCTGCCCTTGGTGGCAGATATTCATTACGATTATCGCGTGGCGGTGCGCTGTGCCGAGATGGGCGTGGATAAGATCCGCATCAACCCCGGCAACATCGGCGGCGAGGAGCGCGTGCGCGCGGTGGTGGACGCCTGCAAGGCCCATGGCGTGCCGATCCGCATCGGCGTGAATGGCGGCTCGCTTGAAAAGCACATTTTGGAAAAATACCCCGCCCCCACCGCC
The DNA here is from genome assembly GCA_045652845.1 of Eubacteriales bacterium. Taxonomy (GTDB): domain Bacteria; phylum Bacillota; class Clostridia; order Oscillospirales; family CAG-272; genus Firm-07. The sequence continues at coordinate 21,911 of JAZOLJ010000049.1, forward strand.
GAGGCACTTTGCGAAAGTGCGTTTTATCACATAGGGCTGCTTGAAAAATATGATTTTTACGATACCGTGATCTCCATAAAGGCATCCGACGTGCCAACAATGATCGCCGCCAACCGTCTGCTTGCCGCACGGTGCGACTATCCGATTCACTTGGGCGTCACCGAGGCGGGGAACAAGGCGCGCGGCAGCATCAAAAGCGCGATCGGCGTGGGGGCTCTCATTGCCGACGGCATTGGTGACACGGTGCGTGTTTCACTCACGGCTGACCCCGTGGAGGAGATCGGTGCCGCGCGCGATATTCTTTCAGCCCTTGGCATCGAGGGGCAAAGCGGCATGAATATTGTCAGCTGCCCGACCTGCGGCAGAACCAAAATAGACCTCATCGACCTTGTAGGTCGCTTTGAGGAGGCGGCACGGCGTGAGGGGCTGCTTGATCTACCCATCCGTGTAGCACTGATGGGCTGCCCCGTAAACGGCCCGGGGGAAGCCAAGGAAGCGGATATCGGCATTTGCGGCGGTGTGGGTGAGGCGCTTCTCATTGCACACGGCGAGATCGTAGAAAAGATCCCCGAGGACAAGGTGATCGAGCGCTTGATCGCCGAGATCAAGAAACTAAAAAAGAGATAAACGGCGAGGCTTTCGCCGTTTTTCGAAAGGCAGAAAAAATGGCGGAAAAGAATTTACTTGAAATTTTTCAAAAATATACGCCCGATGCGCTCGATGCTGCGTGGCTCACGCGCGCTACGAACATTTCGCTTCGTGCCGATAAGGAAAAGCGTATGATCGAGGTGCGCGCCCATTTTCCCGAGCTTGTGCGCAAATCGGTGCTGTATCGTGTGGAGGCGGAAATCGCGAAGGCGTATGAATTAACGCTTGTGCGTATTTTGCCGCAGTATCCAAGGGAGCTGTTTGGCGAAACCTATATTGCCGAGGTGCTGGAGGAAACGCAGCGCATCGGCGTGGTGGCGCGCGGCTTTTTCCATTCCTACCGTGCCTCGCTTGACGAGGATACCGTGATCATTGAAATGCCGTATCTTGACGAGAGCCTGCTTTTAATGGAGCTTGGCAAAACGCACGAGGTGATTGCGGGCATCATCCGCAGCGAATTTGGGCTTAATTATAGCGTTGTGATCCGCCATTCCGCAGCACTTGCCGAAAATTATCGCTACGGTGGCGGCTCGGAGGAGCTGGCGGCACTGGATGCACAGCTGAAAAAGAGCAGCGCTGCCTATGAGCGCGCCCTGCATGAGCGCCCCGCGGCGAGCGAGGGGGGCGGCAGTGCCGCGCCGACACAGCCTGTGGGCGAGCGCGTAATGTCACTGCTCGGCGAGGTAGGTGAAGCCGAGATCGAGGATGGCATTTGCAAGATCGGTGTCTTCAAATTTGACATTTCCGCGCCCGAGTATACCATCGGCGCGCAGTTTGAGATCCGCCCCGTGCCGATCGCCCATATCACGCGCCCTGTGCGCGGTCTTGTGGTGGTGGGTGAGGTCTTTGGCTACACCGAGGATACCACGCGAGATGGCACCAAGTATAACGTTAGCTTTGGCGTCACTGACGGAAACTCCTCGATCATGGTAAAAAAATTCGGTGTGAATGCCGAGGACAAGGCGGCACTGACGGCTGTTGTTCGGGATGGCGCAGCTATTGCGCTGCGCGGCTACACGAAGCACGACGTGCACCGTGACGTGCAGGATATTGACGTTACCTTTTATTATAGTGACATTGCAGCCATCAAGCGCGTAGAGCGCATCGATAACGCGGAAAAGAAGCGCGTTGAGCTGCATTTGCACACCACCATGTCGGCAATGGATGCACTGATCCCGCCCGACGTTGCCGTAAAGCAAGCGCATAAATGGGGACACCCTGCCGTAGCGCTCACCGACCACGGCAACGTACAAGCCTACCAAGAGGCAATGCTGGTTGCCGAAAAGCTGGGGCAAAAGGTGATATACGGTATGGAGGCGTACTTTGTCAACGATACCGCAAGCGCACTGTACGGCAGCTATAAGGGCGGCTTTGAGGATGAATTTGTGGTATTTGACATTGAAACCACGGGTCTTTCCAACCGTACCTGCGGCATTACCGAGATCGGTGCCGTGAAGGTAAAAAACGGTGAGGTGCTGGAGCGTTACAACACCTTTGTCAATCCCGAAATGCCGATCCCGCAGGAGATTGCGGAGCTGACGGGTATCACCGATGATATGGTAAGGGATGCGCGCGTGATCGGGGACGTGCTGCCTGAATTTTTGGCTTTTGTGGGCGATCGCTTGCTGATCGCGCACAATGCCGATTTCGATATCGGGTTTATTCGCGTTGCCGCGAAAAGCAACGACCTCAAATTTGAAAATCCTTACCTTGATACCGTAGCGTTATCAAGACATCTGAATACCGACCTCAAAAATCACAAGCTTGATACGCTTGCAAAGTATTTTAATCTTGGCGACTTCAATCATCACCGCGCCTCTGACGATGCCGAAATGCTTGCCATGATCTACTTTAAAATGCAGGAAAAGATGCAGGCGGCGGAGATTCGAAACTTCAGCGACCTGCAAAACGATATGAGCGCGGCGGCTGGTCCGTTGCGCCTTGCCCCCTATCACCAGATACTGCTCGTAAAGAATGCCACGGGACTTAAAAACCTTTATAAGCTTGTTTCCTTTGGCTATCTTAATTATTACCGTAAGGTGCCGCGCGTTCCGAAAACCGTGCTTGAAAAGCACCGAGAGGGGCTCATTGTCGGCTCTGCGTGCGAGGCTGGCGAGCTGATGCGCGCGATCATTGACAACAAGCCCGAGGCTGAAATTGAGGAGATTGCCAAGTTTTACGATTACCTTGAAATTCAGCCCATCAGCAACAATCGCTTTATGGTGGCAGAGGGAAGGATCGCAAACGACGAGGGCCTGCGCGATCTTAATCGCCGCGTGGTGGCACTTGGTGAAAAGCTGGGTATTCCCGTGGTGGCAACCTGCGACGCGCATTTCTTAAACGATGAGGATGAGATCTTCCGCAAGGTGCTTGTGAGCGTCAAGTTTAAAAACGAGGATCAGACCTCACACCTTTACTACCGCACCACCGAGGAAATGCTTGAGGAGTTCGCCTACCTTGGTGAGGAAAAGGCGTATGAGGTAGTGGTAACCAACACCAACCTCATTGCCGACATGGTGGAAAACGACATTCGCCCCTTCCCCAAGGGCACCTTTACGCCGAATATGGAGGGCGCGGAGGAGGATCTGCAGCGCATCTGCTACGAGCGCGCCAAATCCATGTACGGTGATCCCTTACCCGACATCGTTGCCAAACGCCTTGACAAGGAACTGACCTCGATCATCAAAAACGGCTTTGCCGTGCTTTATATGATCGCCCAAAAGCTGGTGTGGTACAGTGAAAGCCAGGGATACCTCGTTGGCTCGCGCGGGTCGGTAGGCTCTTCCTTCGTCGCTTCCATGGCGGGTATTTCGGAGGTAAATCCGCTACCGCCGCACTATTGGTGCCCCAAGTGCCGTCACAATGAGTTTGACGTGCCCGAGGGGATCGGCTCGGGCTTTGATCTGCCCAACAAAAATTGCCCCGTTTGCGGCACGAAAATGAACAACGACGGGCACGATATCCCCTTTGAAACCTTTCTTGGCTTCTACGGCGACAAGTCGCCCGATATTGACCTCAACTTCTCTGGCGAGGTGCAGGGGCGCGTGCATAAATACACCGAGGAGCTGTTTGGCGCGGAGAACGTGTTCCGCGCAGGCACCATTGGCGGCATTGCCGATAAAACGGCGTTTGGCTTTGTGCTCAAATACATGGAGGAAAAGGGAATTTCCTTGCCGCGCGCCGAAATGAACCGTATTGCCGCGCATTGCGTGGGCGTTAAGCGCTCTACGGGGCAGCACCCCGGCGGCATCGTGGTTGTGCCGAAGGAATATGAAATTTACGATTTCTGCCCCGTGCAGCACCCCGCCGACGTCCCCAATTCCGATATTGTAACCACGCACTTTACCTTCGAGTATTTGCACGATACGCTCTTAAAGCTTGACGAGCTTGGACACGATATTCCGACCAAATATAAGTGGATCGAACGCTTTTCCGATACCAGCGTGATGAATGTTCCGATGAACGACAAAAGCGTTTACGAGCTGTTTTTGTCCACCAAGCCGCTTGGCATCAGCCCCGAGGATATTGATGCACAGCTTGGCACCTACGGTCTGCCCGAATTTGGCACGCGATTTGTAATGAAGATGGTGGAGGAGGCGAAGCCGCGCTCCTTTGCCGATCTTTTGCAGATCTCGGGTCTTTCCCACGGCACCGACGTGTGGGTTGGTAACGCACAAGACCTGATCAAGAACGGCATTTGTGATATTTCCCACGTGATCGGATGCCGTGATAACATTATGAACGACCTGATTCGCTACGGGCTTGAAAACGCCCACGCCTTTAAAATTATGGAAAGCGTGCGTAAGGGTAGGGGGCTTACCCCTGAGTGGGAGGCGGAAATGCGCGAGCATAACGTGCCCGAGTGGTATATCGGCTCCTGTAAAAAGATCAAATACATGTTCCCGAAGGCACATGCAGCCGCCTACGTGATGTCTGCCATTCGCCTTGGCTGGTATAAGGTACATATGCCGCTTGCCTTTTACGCGGCAATGTTTACCGTAGCACCCGGTGGCTTTGATGCCGAGATCGTTATGGGGGGCAAATCCAACGTGGTTGCCACCATTAAGGATATTGAGCGTCGCGGCAAGGAGGCAAGCCCCAAGGAGCAGGCATCGGTATCCACTCTGCAGCTGATCAACGAATGCATGGCGCGCCATATCCGCTTTCTGCCCGTTGATATTGAAAAATCCGATTCCCGCACATTTTTGCCCGAAAACGGTGCCATCCGTATGCCCTTCTCGGCACTTGCAGGTGTTGGTGAAAACGCGGCGGAAAGCATTGTTGCGGCACGCAACGAGGAGCCCTTCTTCTCAATTGAGGATCTGCAGATCCGCGCGGGGCTCAATAAGAGCGTAGTGGAAACCCTTCGCCAAGCGGGTGTGCTTGACGGAATCAACGAAACCGATCAGCTTTCCTTTTTTTGAGGTGTTTGATGGAAATTGTATATTATGAAAGCCTTGGCAGCACCAACGAAACCGCAAAGGCAGCCGCACGCGCGGGTGCTAATGCGTTTTATACCGTGGCTGCAGGTATGCAAACGGCAGGCAGGGGTAGAATGGAGCGCAGATTTTTGTCGCCCGTGGGCGGCACGTATTTCAGCACCGTGCTGCGCCCCTCGTTCGATCGCGCGTACTACGGTGCCATCACGCCCTTTACCGCACTTGCCGTGTGGCGCGCCGTAGATGAGCTTTGCGGCATCTCGCTTGATATTAAATGGGTCAACGATCTTTTGTGGCAGGGCAAAAAGGTGTGCGGTATTCTTGCCGAGGCAGGCGAGGATCAAAGCGGAAAGCCCTTTGTGGTGCTTGGTATCGGTATCAATACGGGCAGTGAAGCGCTTCCCGCAGAGCTTGCCGATATAGCAACAAATTTGCCTTATGGCGACCCAAGAGCACTGATAGAGCGTATTTTGTTTTATTTAAAATCCTTCGAGGCAGAAATCAAGGCAGGTGCTTGGCTGCAAGCATATCGCGCGCACCTTGCCTGCCTTGGTAAGCGAGTTTTGGTGATAAAGCAAGAGAGCAAAAAGCCCGCCCTCGTGCTTGACGTTGCCCCGCTTGGCGGTCTTGCGGTCCGCTACGACGACGGCACCGAGGAAACCCTCACGGGCGGTGAAATTTCCCTTCGGTAAAAGAACAATAAGCAGCTTTTCGACATAATCTGTCAGTAAGAGGGATCATGTCGGCAAAAAACCGATTTCGGTGATCCGAAATCGGTTTTTTCTTTTATTTTGAAGAGCAAATGAGGAATAACGCAATGTTTTATCATAAAACGATTACGGTTTTGGGCGGAGATGCAAGACAAGTGGCACTGGCAGAATATTTCGGCTCGGCAGGCTTTTCGGTACGTGCTTGGGGCTTGTCGCAAACGGCTCTTTCGCCATCCGTCGCCCCCGCCGAGCACTGGCAGGAGGCGGTAGGGGAGGCGGATGTGGTCGTGCTGCCCTTGCCGGCTTCTCCCGACAGCAAGTATTTAAACGTGCCGCAGGTGGACTTGGAGCTACAAAAGCCACCGCGTATTTCGGAGATCGCACACGCATTGCCCGCACATACGCTGTTGGCGGGCGGTAGATTTTCGCCTGCACTAAAGGAAATGCTCCGCGAGGGCGGCGTGCACTTTTTTGACTATTTTGAAAGCGAGCTTCTGCAACAAAAAAACGCCATCCCCACGGCAGAGGGGGCGGTAGAGATTTTGATGCGTGAGATACCGCGCACCGTAAACGGTCTGCCCGTTGCCGTTACGGGGTTTGGGCGCGTATCACGCGCACTGGTTGCGCTGCTGCTGGCAATGGGTGCCGAGGTCACGGTGGTGGCAAGAAAACAGTCGGCACTCGACGAAGCGCGTGCCATGGGGTGCAGCACTGTTAAAATTGATGGTAAGGATGCGCTTTTCACGCTCTCGAGTGGGTATGCCGCCATCTTTAACACCGTTCCGTATTGGCTGTTTGACGAGAGAATTTTAAAGCAGCTCTCTCGCGAGATGCTGCTCATTGATCTTGCCTCATCTCCCGGCGGTGTTGATGCAAACGCGGCGGCAGCCCTTGGCATTCGCGTGATATGGGCGCTCTCCTTACCGGGAAAATACGCTCCGAAAACGGCAGGGGAGATCATTGCCGAAACAATTTTAACTTATATGCGTGAGGAGGAAATGCTATGATCGGCTTTGCGCTTTGCGGCTCCTTTTGCACGATTCGATCGGCACTGGTGGAGATGGAAAGGCTTACAGGGCAGTACGAGGTGCAGGGGATTGTGAGCGAAAACGTTTATCAAACC
>JAZOLJ010000050.1:0-21095 GCA_045652845.1 Eubacteriales bacterium
AGGATATCGCCGTACTCGGGGTTGAGGGAATACAGGCGGGCGCCGCCAAAAACCTTGAAAAAGCCGTTTCCGTCAAGAATGGAAACGCCAAGCTCGCCAAACTCCACGGCACCTGCCTCCTGCACCAGCAAAATATCGCCGTCGCGGTAGCGCGGCTCCATTGAGTTGCGGGTGATACGCAGGGCAAAATCTGCCTCACGCGTGCGAGAATTGTCACTGACGGTAATTTCCTCGGTGCTGTCGCCATCCAGCATCACGCCAACACCTGCTGAAACGGGCAGATCGTAAAGCGGCAGCGTGCGGCGCGCAAAGCCGTTTACGTTATCGGCATAGGCGGCGGTAAGGCGCACAGAAAGCGGCTCGGGGCGCACAAAGCGCGCGGGGCGTTGCACCTCCTCCTTCGCGGGGGAAAGCTCTGCCTCCTTTGCCATGATGGCGGCAACCGTTTCGCGCCCGCGCGAGTCAAGGCGACGGTACTGCTCGACCAGGGCGATCTCCCCTTCCTCAAGCGTGTAGTTATTGCGATTTTCCTCAATACCGTACATGATATAGTCAAGCGAGCAATTCAGCGCCTCACAAATGGCAACGAAATTGGAAAGCTTGGGCGACTCGCTGATGCCCGCAAGAATTTTAGAAAGCGTGCCGACGGCTATGCCTGTTTTTTCAGCCAACTCATCGTTGGTCATCTTTTTTTCACTTTTCAGCTGCTTGATTCTCTTAATGTAATCCATAAAAGCACCTCGCTTTTCCGTCTTTGGCATCATTTTAACACATTTTTTCCGTTTTGTAAAGTACTTTCGCAAAATATTTTTCCGATTTTGGATTATTTTTCTAAAACGGAAAAGGTCGGAAGCGGTCGGAACCATGTATTCCTTCCACCTTCGACCCTTTTTTTGCCTTTTGTCAGATCCTGTCGGAGTGATGCACTCCGACAAGATATTTTTTACAACAGCATCGAAATATCGTCGTTTGGCACGAGTTTTGCAAGATTTACGTTCTTATAACGCTGATCCGCGCTGACCTCAAGCAAAACGCGCAGATAGGGCGGCAAGGTAACGGCTTCCCCCTCTGACTCTACCTCAACCTCGGCAATGGCGCGATCCTGCCAAAAGGGATATACGTCCACCTCAACCGTGTGTGCGGCAAACGGCAGGCAGTAGCGCACCTTCTCGATCGGGCTGCTGTGGGGGTCGGCTGACTCAAGCAGCGCGGCGTATTCCGCCTCATCTATGATGCGCTCGCTCTCCTGTGCCGAGAGTGCGCTCACGCGCCGCTTGCGCGTTTCAATATAGGTAACCGTATCACCCTCCAAAACGCGACGCACGCGGTGCGTTTCGCCCGCAGGTGCCAAAAGGTAGGTCTGCACCATCGACAGCCTTCGACACCCCTTTATTTTTTCAAGTGCCGCAATATCGGGCATAGCGATCAGATACTTATGCTCAATCTCAAGCGCTGCCCCAAACAGCGACCACGGAAAATCGGTGGGCACGGGGGCGGCAAAGGACATCTCCTTGCCCGTTTTGGGGTGCGGAAAGGCAAGCCCCGTGGCAAAGAGCGCGGGGGCTGCCGCCTTGACGCGTGCGCCGTACTTGCCATCCCCCACAAGGGGCGTTTGGCGCGAGGCAAACTGTACGCGGATCTGGTGGCTGCGCCCCGTTTCAAGCAAAATTCTCACACGCGTGAGCGCCTTTCCCTCGGCAGTGGCATACCCCAACGCTTCATAGTGCAGCACCGCCTCGCGCGCGCCGCGGCGCGGCGTGCTTACCACAAAGCTTTTGTTTTGCTTGCTATCCTTAAATAAAAGATCGCGCAGCTCGCCCGCCTCCTTTTCCGGTATCCCCTCCAGCACGGCGGTATATTCCTTTTGGAGGCGATTTTCGCAAACGGCGCGAGAGAGCGCGGCGGCGGCCGCCTTGGTACGGGCATACACCATCACGCCCCCCACCACGCGGTCAAGCCGATGCACGGCATAAAGAGTGCCAAGCGTATCAAAGAGCTGCGCGGGGAGCGAGCCCTCGCCCGCATCCTCCGAGAGCACGCCGCGCGGCTTTACCACCACTGCGATCTCACGGTCACTATATAAGATCTCCATGCAAAATTCCCTTTCCCGTCATTTTTCGACGGTGCTTGTAAAAAAATATCTTGCATACTGCGCCAAATGTGACAGTCCCTTGATATATCGCGTTTGGCGCAATGCAAAATAAAAAGATCAAGCCTTGCCGATGAGCTTTAGATACGCCTCGCAGTAGCGCGTGCCGAAGGCGCGCTGGGCTACGGCATCAAAATGTAGGTGGTCGGGCTTAAGGGTCAGCCCCCTTGCCGATACCACGGCGGTGTGCGGCAGGGTGGCGGCGATCTCGCGGAACACCGCGTTCATGTGCTGCGGGCGGTCGGCAACCTTCCACTCCTCACCGATATTCTCGGAAAGCTCACCGATAAGAAGCGGCAGCTCCTCAGCGCCAAGAGCGCGGCGCAGTGCCGTGATCATGGTAATAAATTTATCCTTGTAGGCGGCAACCTCCTCATCGGTGTGACAATCGCTCTCGCCCTGATGCCACAAAATGCCGCCAAGGCGCGAGGTGCGCTGCGCGAGCCCCGTCATCAAGACGGCGTGGTCAAAAAGCAGCTCGCCCGGCATCCACTGCGCGAGCTTGGTGCCGCCGTCGGCACACGGGATCAGCCCCACAGGGCAATCAAGCGCAGTGGCAACGCCATCGGCAAAGCTGGCACCAAGCCCTACGCCGCTGTGAAATCGTCCTTCAAAAATGGCACGGTCGGGGTTGATGGTCTCACTCATTTTTTGCCAACGCCCCATGCGCAGCATGCGGCATTGCTTATTATCAATAGGAGCAACGTCGGTAAGGTCACCCCTGCCTGCCATATTCGACTGCCCGATCAGCAAAAAGGAGAGGATTTCCTCGCCTGTTGCTTTCAAGCCATCCTTAATTTCCAATTCGATCACCTCATACAAATTCTGTCACACCGTCGGCAAGAAGAGCGCGGCGGCGCAAAATACGGTACTGCTCGCGGGTGGGGTCGCCCGAAAGGATGCCCGTGGCAGCACGCAGCGCGGTAATCAGTGCCTCGGGCGAGAGGTATTTGCCCTCTGCCGCCGACAAAACGGCGTGAATATGAATAACCCCCGCCGAGAAGGCGACCTCGGCTGTATGCAGATATTCGCGAATATCAACCTGCTTTTCGCCCGATTTGCTCTTTTTGGTCACGGTTAGCGGGCCATCCAGTGCCGCCGCCACACGGGCGGCAAGTGCCTCGCCCGCGCCCTCGGTCAAAATAGTATAATCGTATTCGGCAAAAGCAATTTCGGTAAACTTGCGCGTGGCGGGATAAACATCCAACACGGCAAGCTCGTCGGTCAACTCGGCATTCAGGCGCGCCTTTACCTCATCGCAGGACATATCGCGCTCAATGCGGATGTCAAGCATCTCGCACTCACTTTCCGACCCCACGGGCAGGGGCATGCCAAACACCATTTTAATATGGGGGTTAAAGCCCTTGGTATACCAAAGCGGCAGACCCGCACGCACCAGCACGCGGCTAAAGGTGCGCTGCAGGTCAAGGTGTGAAATGTATTGCAAATTCCCCACCTTGCGAAAGCGCACGCGAAGCGTTATCGGCTGGGGAAGCATGGGAAGCGTAAATTTTACGTCGTTGTTTTTCACTGCTCCTTACCTCCTTTAGGGCAGCAGGTGCGCACGCCGCCAAGGCGATTGGCACCGCACCCAGCGCACCTCTCGCGGCAGTTCGGCGTGGTGGCGGCGGCATAGGCACGCGCGCGCTCACGCTTAAAAAATTCCTTGCTGACGCCGCAGTCGATCACATCCCACGGCAGCACCTCATCAAGCCCCATTTGGCGGTTGGCGAAGAAGGCGGGATCAATGCCCGTGCGTGCAAAGACCGAAAGCCACTTATCATAATCAAAAAACTCATCCCACGCATCAAAGCAAAAGCCCTCACTGGCTGCCAGCAGCAACGCCTTGCCAAGGCGGCGGTTGCCACGCGCCAAAACCGCCTCAATGTGGCTCACGCGTGCATCATGGTGGGTGTAGCGCACCTTGCGGTCGGTCACCTTCTCACCAAGGTATTCCTGCTTTTCCTTTAGCATCTCCATGGTATCCTGCGCCTCCCACTGAAAGGGGGTAAAGGGCTTGGGGATAAAGCAGGATACGCTGATGGTAACCTGCGGTGAGCGCCCCTTGGGGCGATCCTTGTTCTGATAATACTCATGCACCACGTTTTTGGCAAGCGTGGCAATGCCCTCGATATCCTCGGCAGTTTCGGTGGGCAATCCGTTCATAAAATAGAGCTTTACGCTTGTTTTTCCGCCCGAAAACGCCACGTTAACGGCGCGCATGAGATCCTCCTCACGCACGTTTTTGTTGATGACGTCGCGCAGGCGCTGGGTGCCTGCCTCGGGGGCAAAGGTCAGCGACGAGGTGCGCACCGAGGCAATACGCTCCATCAGCTCACGGCTGAAGCTATCCACGCGCAGCGAGGGTAAGGAGAGGCTGACCATATTGGGGTCGGTCCACTCAAGCAACGAGCGCGTTAAGGGCTCAAGCTCGGTATAATCGCTGATCGAGAGCGAGGTGAGCGAAATCTCCTCATATCCCGTGTTATCGTAAAGGCAGCGTGCCTGCCGATTTAATACCTCGTGCGATTTTTCACGCACGGGGCGGTAGATCATACCTGCCTGGCAGAAGCGGCAGCCGCGAATGCAGCCGCGATAGACCTCGAGCATAATGCGGTCGTGCACTGCCTCGATGTAGGGCATCACCATATTTTCGGGGAAATATGCCTTGTCCATATCGGCAATGATGCATTTCTCCACCTGCCTTGGCACGTCGGAGAATTTCGGCTCGATGGCGGCAATGGTGCCGTCCTCGTGGTAGGTGACCTCATAAAGCGCGGGCACGTAAATGCCCTTGATGGTGGCAGCCGCCTCATGAAGGAACGCGGCGCGGGTATACCTGCCCTCCTCCTTCATACGGATATAGAGCTTGGTAAATTCCACAAGGTTATCCTCACCCTCACCGATTGAGAAGCAATCAAAAAAGTCGGCGATCGGCTCGGGATTGTAAGCGCAAGGACCGCCGCCGATGACGATGGGGTCATCCTCGCCGCGCTCGGCCGAAAGCAGCGGAATGCGGGAAAGCTGCAGCACGCGCAGCACCGTGGTATAGCACATTTCATATTGAAGCGTGACACCGAGGATGTCAAAATCCTTTACGGGGTCGCCCGATTCGTGCGCCCAAAGCGGCACGTCATATTCCTGCATTTTTGCCTGCATATCGACCCAGGGCGCAAACACGCGCTCGCACCAGATCTCCGGCTCGCGATTGAGGGACCCGTAAAGCAGGCGCATACCGAGGTTTGACATGCCGATCTCATAGGTATCAGGAAAGCAGAAAGCAAAACGTGCCTTGACCTCTGCCTTGTTTTTGATCACGGCACCGTATTCTCCGCCCGAATATCTGCCGGGCTTTTCTACGGTTTTTAATATCGAACTGATCTTTTCGTTCATTTGGTTTCTCCTTGATATTTTGCGGGGGAGTTGTATCGGAATGACGGATCATGCGCACACGGTGCGCGCTGGTTGCACAAACCACGCCTTCGCCTTAAGGAGAAGGTGGCGCACACACCGCCCAAAACGCTGATTGCGTTTTGGGAGATCCTTCGACTCGCCTTTCTTGGCTCGCTCAGGATGACAAAATAAGGGTGCGTTTTTTGTGCATGATTTTTAACGCATCACGGATGCGGGAGGCAAAACGCCTGCCCTATACGGTGATTGCGTACACGGTGCGCGGGTTATTTCTCCTCTTCCTTCTCGCGGAGCATGAAATAGGAGGTGAGGGCGTGCGCACCGCACCACAGGAAGGTATAAAGTGCCAGCACAAAGGTGGGCAGCACCGTAAGTCTTTGAAAGAACACCAGCGCACCCGCGAGGGTGGCACCGAAGAAAATAGAAACAAACTGCCAAAGCGTGCCGAGCTTAACGGCACGGCGAATACGGCGGCAGGTTGCAAAGGTGCGCGCCGCCTCGCGCGCCGAGCCGATTGCCACCACGGTGGCGTTTACACGCTCTGCGGTAATATCGCGCTCTGCCGCCAGAGGCTTCATCACGGTGGGCTGCAGCTCAACGTCGGCAAACAGCTCCTCAAGCATGCCGCCGTGCACGCCCGGATCCTTTGATCGAATGCGCATGCCAAGCCTTTCGGCATTCAGACGGCGTGCCAAGGGCAGCATTTCATCCTCAAGACGATAATGCGCGATAAACAGTGCCGTGAGGCGATTGTTGATCGCCACACAAAGCATATTGCGGCAAAGCTCCTCGTATCTGCCATCGGTTTTGGGACTGACACGAATGCCGTATTTTTGCAGATACGCCACGCTGCCGATCAGGATCGGCGTTTTGCGCTCGCCTGCAATAACGGCAGCCACGCCCAGCTCATCCACGTCGGTGAGTGTAACGGCATCGGGGGAAAGTCGGTGCTCGACGGGCACGTGCACGGTATGTACCAGTGGGCTGCCAATCTTTTCAAGCAAGGCGCGGATCTGCACCGTGGCGCGCATGGCATCACAGTTTTTCACCAGCTCAAACTGCTCGTGCGGCATTTCCTTAAAGCAAGCACTGTCAGGCAGCACCAGCGTGGTCTTGCCACCGCACTCGTGCACGGCACCCTCACCCACAATGGCACCGCGGCGACCAAGGCGCAGGCAGGTGCCGCAAAACATCGGCAAGGAGGTACCAAGCACCGATACCACGGGCACGGTAAAGAGGAAGGAAATAAAGGCGGTGTGCCAGGCGTTGCCAAGCGAGCCACCCATTGCCATGGAAAAGAGCGCAAAGGCACAGGAGAGTGCCGCCACCAGTAAAAGCTCTGCGCCAAACGACCGCTGATGATCGGTCTTTTTCTCGGTATTGGCAAAATAATTGCGCACAAAGCCAACGGGGCGCACGTAATATACGCGCTCCTCGCTCTCCTGCTGAAACAGGCGAAGCCTCGCATTCCCCTCTCTGTTACCAACCGAAGCACGCGACATCAGAGCGTATTTTTGTTGCTTGGAGGAGATCACGCGAAAGGCGCTGAACTCACGGTACCAGTTAAACAAGCCCGAAAGTGCCAGCAAAAGCAGGTTACCCATGGCGGGTGATAAGCAAAGCGACATGGCACTGCCCGCAGGGGCGATAAACAGGATCGCGTGATGGATGAGCGTGACGATCACCACCACGGAGGAGAAGGAATAATCGGAGGGGGCAAGGCGCAGCAGCTGCATCAAGCCGTCGATCAGGTTGCGCCGCAGCAGCACTGCGCCGCAAAGAAAGAGCAGCAAGCCACCCGCAATGTAAAGCGAGGGGTAACGCGCGCCCTCGGGTGCCTCGCCGAAAAGCGAGAGCAAAAACGACGAATGCTCGTATACAACCAGCACGAGCAGCAGCAGCACGGTCACCGCAAGATTAACAAGATGGCGGCGGCGCTGCTTGGCGTAAAATTTTGAAAGACCGATGTCGTGCGCGTGCGCAGTGTACTCAAATCTGCGCTTTTCGCGGCGCGCGGATCTTTGCCCCTCGGGGTTGCCTCCCCTGCCGTTGAGGCGGCGCTCGTGATATTCAAGAATTTTTTCAAAGCCGATCGCTTCGCCAAGCTCATCCTCGTAATCAAGGTCAACAAGAAGCTTAAATTCCTCGTCGGATTCCTCCATGGAGCGCTTAAGCGCCATCTGCTCGGCAGAAAGGCGCGCGATAGAGGGCTTGGGGCGTGCGCCCTGTTTTTGGCGTTTCACGGAAAACGCAGAAAACAACGGGGGCTGTGCCTCGCCGTCGGTCGCCCCTTGTGGCGTATCGGTCTTTTCCCCCGACTTGATGGGCTCGCCCTCACGGGGAAGCAAAATGCGCTTGCCGCCAAGCTCGAGCGTTGGCTCACCCTCCTGTGCAACGGGCGCCTCTTGGTTTTCCGCCTCCCCTGCCTCCGTCACGTGATCGGGCTGCTCCTCGGTGCTTTTCGCCTCGGGCTTCTCGACAGGACCGAGCCACGCCTGCCCCGCAGGGCCTGCGGTTGAGCCGAATATGTCATTCAAAAGCCCCTCAACGGTCAGGCTCGCCATCTCCTCGCTCGGCTGCACGGCAGACTCGCGAATGCCGCGACGGCGCGATGCCGCCGTTTGCGGGATAGGTTCTTCCTTCGGTGCTGCGGCGGTGGCTGTCGGCTGCCGAACGCCCTCGCCCTCCACCTCGGGCACGGCGTTTACCGTCAGTGCCTTGGCGGCTGCAGCACCCGTTGTGCCGCGCCAGTATAGATCCTGCCCCTGCTCCTTGGCAAGTGCCTCGGCGCGTCGCTTCATCTCCTCGCGCGCGGCGAGCTCCAGCGGCGCTTCGGGTACGTTTTGCCCGTCTGCAAGCTTGGGCAAACGGTGGCGTTTTTTGCGTGCACCCGTGCGACGCCCCTTTCGTGAGGGCTTTTCCACGGGGGCGGGTGCCTGCTCGGCTACCGTTTCCTCGTCGATCGCATCCTCGTCGATCGCTTCCTCGGGCGCGATCTCCCGTGCCGCCTTTGCGGGATTTTCTTCTTCCTCGATCGCAACAGGACGCTCCTCGGTCAAAACGGGGGCGGCGGGCATCGGGGTATTCTTCATTTCGGGGGTGGCAGCTGCCGTATCGGCGGTGCCGTTTTCTGCCGCGGCGGTATTTTGATCTGCCTCAAGCTGTAGGCGCAACTGCTGCATGACAAGATCGGCTTCGCTCATATCAAATTTGCTTTGCTCGCTCATCGCATTCCCCTCCTTTGCTCAAAATATCGTAATTCGGCTTCAATTTATTTTCCCTTGCGCTGCTGATATGCCGCCTCGCAAAGCAGCACGGCGGCGGCAGTGGATACGTTAAAGGAGTTGACCTGCCCCCACATCGGGATCGACACCACAAAATCACTGCGTCGGCGTACCAGCTCGGATACACCCGCGCCCTCACTGCCCAGCACGATGGCGGCGGGCACGTTAAAATCGGCTTCGCGGAAATCGGTGCCGCCTGCCTCTGCGGCAAAGACCCAAACGCCCGCCTTTTTTAAGCTCTCAACGGTGGCGGCAATATTGGTGACCTTGGCAACGGCAAGATGCTCTATCGCCCCCGCAGACGCCTTGGTAACCACGGGGGTAAGCCCCACCGCGTGACGCTTCGGGATAATAAGACCGTGCGCGCCACACCCCTCGGCACAGCGAATAACCGCACCGAGGTTGTAAGGATCTGCAATGCCGTCTGCAATTACAATAAGGGGCTTTTCGCCGCGTGCGGCGGCAAGCGCAAGGATCTCCTCAACGGTAGCATATTCCTTTTCTGCCGCCATGGCGATAATACCCTGATGCGGCACGTGACCTGCAAGCTGATCCATTTTACGGCGCTCGGTCTCCACCACGGGAATGCCGCGCGAAATGGCTTCACTCACCAGGGGCACGAGCGCACCCTCACGCTCGCCGCTTTGCACCAAAAGCTTGTCTATGGCTCTGCCCGATTTCAAAAGCTCGCGCACGGCGTTTCTGCCGATCACGGCACCGTTGCCTACCGTATTTTCATCGGCAGGGGCGCACTCGCTTGGCGCGCGACGCGCAAGGTGGGCAGCATTGCCCCGCTGCCCTCGGTCGTATTTTTTCTTGTGATCCTGATCCTTTTGATACATAGCTTCTCCCGTGAGGCGCGCGTGCGCGCTTCAAAATATTAAGATGATTTTTTATTATAACATAAAAAAAGCGTTTTGTACAGACCTTTTTAGACTTTTCTTGCAAACGCATGAAGCATAACGAAGTCGGGCAGACTATCAAAAAGCAAAAAATAAAGGAGCTTGTTATGAGTAAACCTCTGATCAAAAAAATTACGGCACGCGAAATTCTTGACTCGCGCGGCAACCCCACGGTTGAAGCAACAGTGGTGCTGACCGACGACGTAGTGGGCGTGGCAAGTGCCCCCTCGGGGGCTTCTACGGGCAGCTTTGAGGCGCACGAGCGCCGTGACAAGGACTCCGCACGCTACGGCGGCAAGGGGGTGCTTGGTGCGGTGGCGGCTGTAAACAAGCAGATCGCCGCCGCACTGGCGGGTGCCAACGCAGGCGAGCAATGCGAGATAGACCGCCTGCTGATATCGCTTGACGGCAGCGAAAACAAGCACCGTTTGGGGGCTAACGCCACGCTTGCAGTATCGCTTGCCGTGGCACGCGCGGCGGCAAGCTTTTACCGCATGCCCCTTTATCGCTATCTTGGTGGCACAAATGCAAGAACGCTGCCCGTGCCGATGATGAATATTTTAAACGGCGGCGCACACGCCGCCAACAACGTAGATATCCAAGAATTTATGATCCTGCCCGTGGGGGCTGAAAGCTTTGCCGAGGCAATGCGCTGGGGCAGCGAGGTCTACCATAAGCTTGGCGCGCTGCTGCGCGCCCGTGGGCTCTCCTGCACCGTGGGGGATGAGGGCGGCTATGCGCCAAATCTTGAAAATGATGAAGCCGCACTTTCCCTGCTCACCGAAGCCATTTTTGCCGCGGGCTATGACGACAAAAAAATAAAGATCGCGCTTGACGTGGCAGCAGGCGAATGGGAAAGCGAGGGCTCGTATCTGCAGCCCAAGCGCGGCAAGCGCATGAGCCGTGCGGAATTGATTGACGAATGGTGCGATTTTTGCACCCGTTACCCCATTATTTCGATAGAAGACGGGCTTGGCGAGGAGGATTTTGCGGGCGTGGCGGAGCTGACGGATCGCCTTGGCGCGCGCACAATGCTGGTGGGCGACGACCTGTTTGTAACCAATGAAAAACGCCTGATACGCGGCATTGAAGCAAGGGCGGCAAATGCCATTCTCATTAAGCCCAATCAGATCGGTACCCTTTCCGAGACCCTACAGGTGATCCGCACGGCGCGGGCGGCAGGCTACCGCCATATTCTCTCGCACCGCTCGGGCGAGACAGAGGATACCACCATTGCCGACATTGCAGTGGCAACAAACGCGCCCTTTATCAAATCGGGCGCACCCGCGCGCTCGGAGCGCGTGGCAAAATACAACCGCCTTTTGCGCATTGAAAGCGCGCTGGGCGGCGGCAATTACGCAGGCAAGCGCTTGCGGTGGTAAGCACAAGACAAGGTGAGCAAATAGCGCACCGTGCGCACGCTCTTTGCTGGAGCATCCTATATGCTGCCGAAAACAAAAAAGCAAGAACGAAAGGCACACCTTTCGTTCTTGCTCAATACATAATAAAAGCGGTAGATCAACGCTCAATGGCAAAGGATCACCTTTTCTCCTTTAGCTCCTTTAGCTCGGCAAGGAAGGTATCAAGATCCTTAAACTCGCGGTAAACCGAGGCAAAGCGCACGTATGCAACGTCATCTCGCTCCTTGAGCTTATACATGATCATTTCACCCAGTCGGCGCGAGGTGATCTCCTGCACCAAGGAATTCTGCAGCTCCGCCTCAATCTCGGCGGCGATCTCCTCTCCGTTTACGGGGCGCTTTTGACACGCCTTCATAATACCGGAAAGCAGCTTGGAACGATCAAACAGCTCCTTGGTGCCGTTCTTTTTCACAACCAGGATCTGCATAGATTCGATCATCTCAAACGTAGTGAAGCGTTTTTGACAGGCAAGACATTCACGGCGGCGGCGAATGCTGTTTCCCTCCACAATGGGACGGGAACCGATAACCTTACTGTCTTGGAAACCGCAATTGGGACATTTCATTTGCTAAATCGCGCTGTGCGCACCTTTCTTGATGGTAAAATACCATTATATTATAGCACAGCACGCGCGCTTTGTAAAGTGAAAATCAAAAAAATTTGGATAGCCCCTTACGCCTGCTCAAGCAGTAGATCCCTTGCGACGTCAGCAAGATGGCAAGGGAAAACACGGCAACGGCTGATCGTTTTGTAGATCTTGATGGCGGCAAACAGATCAAAGCCAACGAAGGCTGCGGCACGCTCACCGCTCCCCTCGGTAATTTCAACGGTAAAGGCAGATGGTACTTGGGCGATGAGCAGCAAGCGATAGCTTAAGGTGTAGCCTGCCACCGTAAGCTCCCGAGCCGCCAAAACGGCGGGCGCGTGGGCTGTGGTGCCACGTTCAAAACTCTGCATGTTTTTTCTCCTAACTGCGAAGCTGATCAAAATGTCGAATTTGGCTTCGCGTATTCAGCCTAACAGACGGTCAAGAGGTGAAAAAAGGGCGCAACAGCCCCAAAAACACGTGGTTTTGTGCAAGACGACAGCAAAAACGCTTGCAGCAGACGAGAAAATTTGACTTTTAGGGCAAAAAATTCATCATTTTAAATATTTTACCTTAAAAAAATAGGGGAAATTTGCAAGAAAATCGTTTTTATGCATCCCATGGCAATATATGGTGGCACGGGAAATCATTTTGCATTGATTTCTCAAAACGGTTGGTATATAATGAGTTTAAGAATATAACGCGCGTTGCTGCATCTGCCGCGCGGCAAAAAATATTCAAATTAAAGGATGATGAATGAATATGCGCAAAAATAATATATTTTCATTAAAAAAAGCGAAAAAAAGGCGTTTGCGCCCCGCAAAGCTGATCTTGCTTTGCTGCTTGCCGCCGATTTTTGCTTGCCTTTTTGGGATCGTGTGGCTGGTGCGCGCCAACGCACCACTCACGGGTGCCACCGCCGTATATTTTGGCGGCATGCTCGAATATCCCGTGGCGGCGTTGGCGATTGTACTCGCTGGCGCGGTGATTGCCGACCTCGCGTGGCGACGGGATACATAGGAGATATGAAAAAGACCGAACCCGAAAAATCTTACAAAAACAGGAACGGGTGCACACACGGTGCGCCAAAATCAAAAAGCAGGAGCCGCGATGCGGCTCCTGCTTTTTTACAATAATTCCCTATTCCTTATGAATGAGAGAAAAAGATGAGTATCAGATCTCCGAAAAAAGCTCCTTGATGCGTGCCTCCGCTTCGGCGGGAGCAAGGCGATCTGCGGCAAAGGCGCGGCGCAAAAGGTCTGCGGGGAGCAGCGGATCAAATTTATCGAACACAGGCATTTCCGAAGGAAATACCAAGTTCTCTGCGCGAATGCCGCGCGCGGCAATGTCAGAAAGGCGACGGGCAAGCTGCTCACCACTGCCTGCGAGATGAAATTTGAGATAGCAGCAGCCCTCGTATTCAATACCCGATATACCAAGCTCACCCGCGTGGGCGGTCAATATACGGCGCAGCGTGCGGAAGGCACGCGTGCCAAGCCACGGGAAAAGGCACCACGTGGTGCCGCCAAGGTGCAAAAGCGAGCGTTCACACACACCCGTATTTCGTGCAAGATGGCGAGCAACCTCAAGGCGGTGGGCGGCGTCTTCCTTGAGATAAGGGTAAACGGTATCCTCGCGCAGCACGTCGCGCATGCGCTCTAAAATGCGGGTGTGGATCTCACCGTAGTCACCGGGCCACGAAACCTCCATTTTACCCGCCACGGGGTGTACGTAGATCAGCCTTCGCTGTACGTCAAGCTCCTCCACCTCCCACACGCGCCCGCCAAGCGCAAAGCGGTCGCCAACGGGCGGCGGCGTGGTGATGGTACCGATCTCCTCGGCGGTGCCGTTTTCGCCCGTGGCGCGCACGGTATAATCCTCACTATCCTTAAAAACGGCATAAAATCGGAAGCTGCGCAGCAGCTTTTCGCCCGAAAGACCAATGATCAGCCCCTTTTCCTCGGTCATTTCAAGGTAATCGTTGTTGACCATGTGCACCAAAAGCGCGCGGTAGTCCTCCCTCGAAACACCCACAAACGGGGGGAGATTCAGCACCTGCTCGGCAAGCGCCTTGGGGGTGCGCTCACCGCTTGCCGCTAAAACACTTAAGGTTTGGTGAAAAAGAAGGCTCATGGGCATTTGGCGGCGGCGCGGCGGCTCGATAAACCGTTCCTCGAGATAGAGCTGAATGATGGCAATCGCGCGCAGCAGCCCCCACGGCATCAGCTGCGGCAGGGGGGTATTTGGCAAGGGATCCTCCTCGCGGAACACCATCATCATTTCGGGCGGGTTGCCGCGCCTGCCGGAACGCCCCAAGCGTTGCAAAAAGCCGGACACCGAGGTTGGCGCATCGCTTTGCAGCACGCGCTCAAGCCGCCCGATATCAATACCTAACTCCATGGTAACGGTGGCGCAGGTCACGGCGTGTGCCTCCTCATCCTTCATCTTCAGCTCCGCATCCTCACGCAAGGCTGCCGAAAGATTGCCGTGGTGGATTAAAAAAACGTCGGGGTCGTGGCGGCGTGCCGCAATTTGACGAAAGGTGGCGGTGAGGTATTCGGTTTCCTCACGGGAGTTTGAAAACACAAGGGATTTCTTATCCTTTACGCAATCATACATATATTCATACCCCACGTCAATACCGCCGTTTTTTACACCGTTTTGGGGGTTATGGTCGTTTTGCTGATCGGGATCCTCTCCGGCAAAGAAGAAATGCTCAAGCCCAAGACGCCACCGCACCCCCGCGGCGGGGATATCGGGCACGTCGCAGGGCACGCCGCTATCGCCCGCAAGCCAGTCGGCGGCAAGGGCGGGGTCGCCTATCGTAGCGGAAAGCCCCACGCGGCGTGGGTGGTTGCCCGTAAGGCGCGCAATGCGCGAGAGCTGACACTGGATCTGGTTGCCGCGATCGCTGCCCGTTAGGGTATGCACCTCGTCGATCACGACAAATCTGAGATCACCAAACAGACGCGGGATATCGTTTGAACGGTTGATCAGCAGGCTTTCAAGGGACTCGGGCGTGATCTGCAAAATGCCCGAGGGCGCATCCAGCAGCTTTTTCTTGTGTGATGCCGATACGTCACCGTGCCAATGCGTAACGGGGATGCCACTCTCGGCGAGCAGCTCCTCCATGCGCCCAAACTGGTCGTTGATAAGGCTCTTCAAGGGCGCGATATAGAGCACTGCCACGCTGCTTGCGGGTCGTTCGGCAAGCATGGTGAGAATGGGAAAGAACGCCGCCTCGGTCTTACCGCTTGCGGTGGTGGAGGTGAGCAGCAGGTGGTGATCGGTCATAAACAGCACCTCTGCCGCCGCCACCTGCACGGCGCGCAGGCTCTCCCAAGAGTGAGAAAAGATATACTCCCTGATAAAGGGCGGAAAGCGATTGAAAATACGGTCTGATCGTGCCATGCTCGCCCCCTTACAGTATGATGTCAGTGGGATCAATGGCGGGTTTTTTTAGAACCGCATCGGCGTTTTCCATACCCGTTTTGGGCTTTTCGGTCATTTCCGCGCTTCCCTGCTCACCCGCAACGCGTGCGGCAAGGGTGGCAAAATCCGCCTCGGGATTTTGCATGAGAATATTTAAAACCGTCATATAGTCGCGCAAAATTTCGCGCGGGGTCATCATAACGTCCGCGCCCGCGCGGGAGAGGCAAAGCTCTAAAAACCTCACCTTTTCCGCGTCGGTGATACGGGGCTCCTGCCCATAGGCCTGCGCGTAAAGTGCGGTTACGCGCACAACGAGAGCGTAAAGCTCGTCATCCGAAAGGCGACGCAGGCGAATGACGGGCCCGATGAGGTTTTTGAACTCGGCATCAAAAAAGCGGCTGTCACAAAGGCGGCTGCGCAGTGCCTCATAGCTGAAAAGCCCGCGGCGCGAGTCCTCTAAAAACTGCGGCGTGCCGCCAAGGACTAACAAAAGCCCCTCCGCCTTGCCCTGCAGGGCATCGTTAAACATAGAAAGAATTTTTTCGTAATTGTTTTCGCGGCTGACGCGGTGTACGATCTTATAAAGGTTGACGCACTCGTCGATAAACACCACCAAGCCGCGGTAACCGAGCTTTTGTGCAAGCACGGCAAAGAGCTTAATAAAATCATACCAGTTTTCATCGTCCACGATCACGGAAACGGGAATGCCGAGGGCATTTCTCGCCTCGGTTTTTGAGGAAAACTCGCCGCGCAGCCAGCAAAGGCACGCCGACATTTTATCATCGTCGCCCGCGAGATACGCGCGGTAATAAGCGGTGATCACACGCGAAAAATCAAAGCCGCCTACCATAAATTCAACGTCCTTGAGCGTTTCTGCAATGCGGGCACGAAGCCCCTCGCCCGTAGGGTCCTCGCCCCCCACCTCGGCTTGACATTGCCCGATCCAGCGCGCAATGATCTTGGGAAGCGCACCGCCGTCGGGCGACGCCTTGGAGGCAAGATTTTTCATCAGCTCGCGATAGGTGGCAACACCCGTGCCGCCCGTGCCGTAAAGACGCCTCTCGGGGGTAAGATCGGCATCGGCGGTAAGGAAATCGCGCTCAAGCGCGTAGCCGCGCACCAGCTGCATCAAAAAGCTTTTGCCGCTGCCGTATCTGCCAATGAGAAAGCGCATGGCGGCACCGCCCTCGCTGATATTCTCAAGATCAGATAAAAACGCACCGATCTCCTCTTGCCTGCCAATGGCAACGTAAGGGGCACCCGTGCGCGGCACAACGCCCGCGGCAAGCGAGGCAAGAAGTGAATTTAACACGCGGCGCGGCACGCGCGGCGCGGTATTATTTTGCATTTGCTCTGTCATGGCAAAATACCTTCCTTTTGTAAAATTTCGCGGTAATCCTCAAGGACGGCGTAAGCACCGCCCACATCCTCAAGAATAATGTCGCCGATGATATCCCCTGCCACGGTGTTGATCTTATCGGCGATGGCATCCACCATTTTGCCAAGCCCCGCGGCAAAGGCGCGCTGTGCCGCACGGTCGGTGGGGTCACAAAGCGGCAAAAACGGGGCAAGCGTGCCAAGGGCGACCTTGAGGGTGTCGGGTGCATCATCCGATGCGAGGGCAACGCCCTCGATGGCGGCAGGCGCGCGCTCCGTGCCGATTTGCACGGATACGTTTTCCGATATGGGGAGATCCGAATTGCTAAAAACATCTGCAAACGTGGTGCGATCCTCGGCAATTTCTGCGGTTTTTTCCCCCGCATCGGGGTCGGAAAACGCCTCAACCAAGCGGCGCGTGGTCTGCCAGGATGCCGCCTCGATGGCGGCGGCACGATCGGGTGAGATGGGGCGCGACGGCAGGTCGTACCGCTTTTCGTAATCGGGAGCGGGGGCGACGGCTGCACGCTTTTGCGTGCGCTTTTGAGGCAGCACGTCAGCAAAATATTCATCAAGCACCGCGCGCAGCTCGCGCGTGACCTCGTAGACCGTAAGACGGGATTTGATGCCAAACACGGCGCGCAGAGCGTTTTCGGTATATTTTAGCACGTCGGTGATGATATAGCGCAGCTCGTAGGTGTGCGAGAAGGAGGCAAAATCAACCTCCACGCGCTTTTTAAAGGGATAAGCACAGATAGCCCCTGCAAACAGATCGCGCGTGACGGTGGAAAATCCCCCTGCACGGGGCGCGTTTTCCGCGCGCGCCGCCGAAAAATGTGCCAGCGTTTTCATCACAGCACCACGCATCACACGGTCATAATGCGGCACTGCCTCGCCACGGTAAAATTTGCTTTTTTTATAGTCGTAATTGCTGGCAAAATACAAAACGGCATCACACATCACGTCATCGGCAGCAGCCGATACGTAAAACTCCTTCAAGCGGCAGGCGGCAACCAGCTCACCAAAGCGATCCTGCGGCAAAGCGGGCGGCGGCAAGCGGTAAAGGAGCGAATAATCAACAAGCCATTCGCGCACCAACACGTCAAGACGGGGATGCTTTTCACGGTAGGAGAGCCACAGGCGAAGCATCGCTGCCTGCCCATTTGCGGGCGCGATGGCATCACCCAAGTTGATCAGCTCGTAAAGATAAAGCAAAAGATAGGAGTAATCGGCATCAAGGCAGGTGCCGCGCCGAAAGCAGGTGCGCCACCAAACGTAATAGGCAAGCTGGGGTCGTGTGAGCTGGGAATACTGCGGCATGTAGGAGAAAAAGGGCACGTGCGGACATTCCCTGCCCTCGACCGCGACAAGCTTTCTCGCGTGGCGGCAAAATTCGGTATAGTAGGTATATTCGTTTTTATGGGGGAACACGCGCACCTCAAACAAAAGCGACCCTGCGGGGGTATAGCGTGCCTCGGGGCTGGGCGCTTCCCTCGCGGCACTCTCTGCAGCTGCCGAAACGTAGCGCTCGGGCAGTGGCACGTCGCCCACCATCACGCTGCCCGTTGCCGACATCACGGTGACGGGGGCGGCACCTGCCTTCGCTGCCGACGTGGGGCGCGGCGGTGCTGTTACCTCAACTGCATCGGTGTCACGGGCAGCGGGCTTTTTATACGCCTCGCGGCGACTGGGGACAAGCGCGGAAATATCCCAAAATGATGATGGATCTTCGGTTATTTTGCGGTCGTTTGCCACGTGCTCACCCCCTTTTCTGTAATATTCTATTTTACCACAGCAAGCACACCGTGTCAATCCTTTTGCGTTTTTCTGACATATTTTTCTTCATTTGTCACAGTAACGAAAAAAGCCTTGACACTGCCACTTTAAAATGTTATACTTTACTTTGTATATTTATAAACTTGAGGTTTAAAGCAATGATCATCACAGATTTACTTGAAAACAACGCCAGACAGTTTCCCGACGACGTGGCACTGGTGGAGATCAACCCCGCAGAAAAGGAGACGCGCCGCATGACCTGGCGCGACTACGAGCTGGTTGAGCCGACCCTGCGTGCCCCCTACTACCGTCGCGAGATCACATGGCGCGTATTTGACGAAAAGGCAAACCGCTTTGCAAACGCCCTCTCTGCCCGTGGCATTGGAAAGGGCGACAAGGTGGCAATTCTTTTGATGAACTGCATTGAGTGGCTGCCGATCTACTTTGGCATTCTCAAGGTCGGTGCGCTTGCCGTACCGCTGAACTTCCGTTATGCCGCAAATGAGATCACCTACTGCCTGGGGCTTGCCGAGGTAGATGCCATGGTGTTCGGCCCCGAATTTATCGGGCGTGTAGAGGAGATCGCAGACACGATCAGCGAGAACCGCTTGCTGATCTACGCAGGCGCGGGCTGCCCCTCCTTTGCCGAGGACTATGCCGAAATGACGGCAGAATGCTCGAGCGTTTACCGCATGCCGCATCTAACGGAAAATGACGACGCTGCCATCTACTTCTCCTCGGGCACAACGGGCTTCCCCAAGGCGATCCTGCACACGCATCGCGCGCTCGTTCACGCCTGCCGCGTGGAGCAAAACCACCACAGTCAAACAAGGGACGACGTATTTCTTTGCATCCCCCCGCTTTATCACACGGGCGCAAAGATGCACTGGTTCGGCAGTCTTCTTTCCTGCTCAAGGGCGGTGATTTTAAAGGGCACCTCGCCCGAAACCATTTTGCGTGCCGCCCCCGAGGAGCATTGCACGATCGTGTGGCTGCTTGTGCCGTGGGCGCAGGATATTCTTGCCGCACTTGACAGCGGAAAGCTTAAGCTTTCCGATTATGAGCTGGAGAGCTGGCGCTTGATGCACATTGGCGCGCAGCCTGTGCCAAAGAGCCTGATTCGCCGCTGGAAGAAATACTTTCCGCATCACGATTACGATACCAATTACGGTCTTTCCGAGTCGATCGGTCCCGGTGCTGTGCACCTTGGCGTTGAGAACGTACATAAGGTAGGTGCCATTGGCAAGGCGGGCTTTGGCTGGGAAGCAAGGATCACCGATATCGAGGGGCGTGAGGTCACGCGCGGCGAGATTGGCGAGCTTTGTCTTAAGGGCCCCGGTGTGATGAAGTGCTATTACAACGACGAGGCGGCAACGGCTGCCACGCTCCGTGACGGCTGGCTCTGCACGGGCGATATGGCAATGGAGGATGAGGACGGCTTTATCTTTCTGGTTGACCGCAAAAAGGACGTGATCATTACGGGCGGCGAGAACCTTTACCCGGTACAGATCGAGGACTTTCTCTCGGCTTGCCCCAAGATCAAGGACGTTGCCGTGATCGGTCTGCCCGACCCCCGCCTTGGAGAGATCGCGGTTGCCGTGATCGAGCTGCACGAGGGTGTGAGCTGTACCGAGGAGGAGATCATGGAATTTTGCCAGGGGCTGCCCCGCTACAAGCGCCCCCGCAGGCTGATCTTTGCCAAGGTGCCGCGCAACCCCACGGGCAAGATCGAGAAGCCGAGGCTTCGCCAGATGTACGGCGGCGAGGGCTTGGTGGCAGCACAAAACAACGCTTGATCCGTAACGCCTGATCGCGCCGCACGCGGAAGCGGGAGGCGCAACACCTCCCCTACAGGGTGAGTGCGCACACAGTGGGCGATGTTCACACAAAAAGGTTAATTCAAATTTTTTAAAAGGATACATATTTTATGAGAAAGCTGATGATCGGCAACGAGGCTGTTGCAAGAGGCCTTTGGGAGGGCGGCATTGGGTTGGTTTCGAGCTATCCCGGTACCCCTTCTACCGAAATTACCGAATTTCTTGCTACCTATAACGACATTCACAGCGAATGGGCACCCAACGAAAAGGTTGCTGCCGAGGTTGCCTTTGGTGCCTCGCTTGGTGGCATGCGCACAGCATGCGCCATGAAGCACGTGGGGCTTAACGTGGCGGCTGACCCCCTGTTTACCCTTTCTTACACGGGTGTAACGGGCGGCATGGTCATTTGCGTGGCAGACGACCCCGCCATGCACTCCTCTCAAAACGAGCAGGATTCGCGCCATTACGCCATTGCCGCAAAGGTACCGATGCTGGAGCCTGCGGACTCTGCCGAGGCGCTGCAGTTCTCGCGTGATGCCTTTGCCCTCTCCGAGCAGTTTGACACCCCCGTTCTGCTGCGCATCTGCACCCGTGTGGCACACAGCCAATCGGTGGTGGAAACAGGCGAGCGCGTAGCGGTTCAGACCAAGCCTTACGTTAAGAACGGCGCAAAATACATCATGATGCCCGGCAACGCAAAAAAGCGACACCCCGTAGTGGAGGAGCGCACCAAGGCACTCTCTCAGTACGCCGAGAATTGCCCCTATAACCGCGTTGAGATGGGCGGCACCGAGATCGGCATTATCACAGCGGGCACCTGCTACCAATACGTAAAAGAGGTGTTTGGCGACAGCGTATCGGTTTTAAAGATCGGCATGCCTTACCCGCTGCCCGAAAAGCTCTTCCGTGATTTTGCGGCAAGGGTGAAAAAGCTTTACGT
>JAZOLJ010000051.1:0-4075 GCA_045652845.1 Eubacteriales bacterium
GCGCACTACGATCTTTTATCGTGTCTGCAAAAATCCATTCGCGGCTCCGACCCCGATGCCACCGCCTTTTACGTGGCAAAGCTGGTGGCGGCGGGCGACATTATTTCGCTGTGCCGCCGCCTGCAGGTGATCGCCTCGGAGGACGTGGGTCTTGCCTATCCGCAGGCAGCCGCCATTGTGCGCGCCTGCTGTGAAAGCGCAAAGGAGCTGGGGCTGCCCGAGGCGCAGATCCCACTTGCCAACGCCGCACTGCTGCTTGCCACTGCGCCGAAATCGAACTCCGCGTACCTGGCGGTTGCCGCCGCCCGCGAGGACGTAGACAAGGGGCTTGGCACCACCGTGCCGCAGCATTTGCAATCGCCGCTCTTTAAGGGCTACCGCTATCCGCACGACTACACCTATCACTACGTGAAGCAGCAATACCTGCCCGATGACCTGCGCGGCAAAAAATACTACGTCTTCGGCGACAATAAGACCGAGCAAGCCGCCGCCGCATACGCCGCAACCATCCGCCGCGAGGGCGGCAAAAGCAAGGAATAACCGAAGAGCGCCGAACCCACAAGGCTTGGGCAGGCAAAAACGCGCTCTGACTGCAGGAAAATGCCTTGTAATATCCGCAAAAAACCGCGCGCTGTGTATGCATATTAGGCTTCTCCTTGAGGAGAGGCTCCTGCGCAGCAGGTGGTGAGGTGTAGCCGCCCATGGCGGCGTTTTACTCCCGCTGCAATCCGCGATACGTTAAAAATCACGTGCCGATCCCGTGAAACAAAAAAACACAGACGTTGAAACCAAAATATGAAAGGAGAAAACATCTGTGTTTTACACCGTATTGCTTGCCCTGCTGTTTGGCGTGCTGGAGGGAATCACCGAATGGCTGCCCATTTCCTCCACAGGGCACATCATTTTACTGCGCCATTTTCTGCCCGTTACCTACAACGATGCGTTTTTTGAGCTTTTCGAGGTCGTGATACAGCTTGGCGCGATCCTTGCGGTCGCTCTCTTGTTTTGGCGCACGTTATGCCCCTTTGGCGGCAAAAAGGACAAAAACGAGCGCAAAAAAACGCTCTCGCTGTGGGGCAAAATTCTACTCGCCTCCCTGCCATCGGCCGCCGCAGGCCTACTGCTTGACGAGTGGATCGACGAATATTTATTTAACCCCCTAACGGTAGCCATTACACTGATCGTTTACGGCGTGCTGTTTTTGCTGATCGAGCGCAGAAGGCGCGCGCCGCGCATCACTCACACAGACGACCTCACCGCACTTG
This sequence comes from Eubacteriales bacterium, assembly GCA_045652845.1. Lineage (GTDB taxonomy): Bacteria > Bacillota > Clostridia > Oscillospirales > CAG-272 > Firm-07. The sequence goes on from JAZOLJ010000051.1 coordinate 1,266, forward strand.
ATGCCCTTCGGATCGGCGCATTTCAGCTTCTTGCTCTTATCCCCGGCACGTCACGGTCGGGTGCTACGATCCTTGGTGGTCTTTTGCTTGGCGTTTCTCGCCCCGTAGCGGCACTTTTTTCCTTTTTCTTGGGTCTGCCCACCATGATAGGAGCAAGCGCGCTAAAAATTGCAAAGTTTTTGCTGTCTGGCAACACGCTTACCGCCGCCGAATGGATAACGCTTGGCGTGGGAACACTGACTGCGTTTCTCGTATCTCTTACCGCACTGCGATTTTTGATGGATTTTGTGCGCCGACACACGTTTTCGGCATTTGGCATCTACCGCATACTGCTTGGCGCGGCGGTGCTGCTAACTTTGATTTTTTAAAGGGTGGTGAACGCCATGGAAAAGCTAAAGATCCCCTACCCCGTGATCGTGGAGGGAAAATACGACCGCCTGCGCCTTCTTACCGTCATGGAGGGGCAGATCCTCACCACCGAGGGCTTTGGCATTTTTAAAAAGGCAGAAAAGCTGGCGCTTTTTCGCGCGCTTGCCGAAAAAACGCCCCTTGTGGTTCTAACCGACCCTGACGGCGCGGGAAAGCTGATCCGCGCGCACATTGGCGCGGCTGTACCAAGAGAGCGCATTATCCCCCTATACGTGCCGCAAAAGGCGGGGGTGGAAAAGCGCAAGGCTGCCCCCTCGAAGGAGGGATATCTTGGCGTGGAGGGGCAGGATGCAGCACTGCTGCACGCGCTTTTGGCTCCACTTGCCGACGGCGCACCGCCGCGCGAGGAAAATCCGCTTTCAAAGGTGGATTTTTTTGAAGATGGCCTCACGGGCACGAAAAACGCCGCCGCCAAGCGCGCGGCACTGGCGGCACACTTTGGGCTTCCCCGCGATATGACCCCCAACGCCCTGCTTGCCGCCCTGCGCGTGGTGGCAACCTATGCGGAATATAAAGCAGCTGTGCAAAAAATCTAAGGCTGTAAGCAAACGGGCTGACACAAATTACAATTTGTGTCAGCCCGTTATATTTTATTTTTCTTCCTTTAAAATCTCGGTTGGTGCGGCGGCGTTGTTGATCACGCTCTTAATGCCGTTTTTGCAGCTCGATTTCTGGCGATAGCCCTGTGTGCAGGAAAGAATGTTGTTGCCGTTGGTGGCGATCAGATTAAAGCGGTACTGACCCGCTTTATCAAAGTAGATCTGAAACTTGGGGCACTTTTCCTCGTTGATGGTCTGCAGGGTCTGATCCTCCACGGCGGCGATCGGTGCGTTTGCGCCAATGCTGGCAATGCCGTTTTTGCAAGCCGACATAGAGCTGTACATCTGCGAGCTGGCAATGATCTGCGTGTTGCCCGCACGCACGTTAAACATATATCTGCCATCAGACGTGCGCTTGATCTCAAACTTGCCGTTTGATTTTACAACCTCCTCGCCGATCTCCTCGGCGGGGGCAGGCTCCTCTGCCTTGGCAGGAGCCTTTTTCGCGGGGGCTTTCTTTGGGGCACCTTCCGTTTTTTCAGCTTTTGCGGGTGCTTTTTTTGCCGCGGGCTTTTTGGGGGCAGCCGCCTTTTTTGCTTCCTCGGCCTTTTTTGCCTCCGCCTCGGCTTTTTCCGCTTCCTCTGCGGCCTTCCTTGCAGCCTCTGCCTTTTTCTCTAGCTCTGCCTGTCGCATTTCCTCAGCGCGCTTCATTTCCTCGGCAAGCCTTTGCTTTTCGGCTGCTGCCGCTGCGGCGCGTGCCGCCTCCTCGCGCTGCTTCTTTCTTTTACCAAAACCAAACATATGTGGGTCTCCTTTTGCTCTGACGTTATTGCAGTATATGTATTGTATCATGAAAATGTGAAAAAAACAAGAAATTTCAACAAATTTCGCGGTTTTTGCAAAAAGAAAATAAAAAATGGGGCTGATTCATTTAGATGCAGAAGGTGCGATCTTGGCACGATAGGCGTATAAAAATACGTCGAGTGCCAAGAGCGCAGCTAAAAAACACACATTAAAATTGAAATTCGTTAGAATTTCTACCTAAAAAGCCGCTTTCTTTGCCATTTTTGACAAATGAAGCGGCTTTCTTTTTCATTTTCCTTTTAGTGTGTTTTTGTTCGGCGCTAAATGACTCAGCCCCTTTTCGTTACATTACCGTCAAAAAGGAAAGCGTGATATACAGCTTACCCGCCTCATAGCGCGCCCGGAGCGTGCCGCCCATTTGCTCGGCAAGCGTTTTTGCGATCGAAAGCCCAAGCCCCGTGCCGCTGCGTGCCGCCTCCACAGTAAAAAAGCGGTGAAAGAGCTTTTCTACCTGCACAGTATTCAGCTCGGCGGCACTGTTGGCAAATGTTACCTCCCCCGTGGGGGTAAGAGTCACAAAAAGATCACCGTCGCTGTATTTTAGTGCGTTGCCAAGGATGTTTTCAAAAATACGGGTGAGTGCGGCGGGGTCAAGCATACGCTCCACACGCGCCGCAGGGATCTCCACCTCGGGGGTGATATTGCGCTTGCAAAGCACACCGTAAAAGCCCGCAAGTGCCTGCTCAAGCGCGGCATTGAGGCAGACCGACACGCGCTGCGGCGCTTGCTCACCCGATAAAATAACCGAATAGCGAAACAGCTCCTCGGTAAGCGTGCGCATTGCCTCGGCGCGGTCGCCGATGAAAGCAAGATACCGCGCAACGGTATCGGATTTTTCCTCGCGCTCCAAAAGATCAAGATAGCCAAATATCGCCGTGAGCGGCGTGCGCAGATCGTGCGAAATATTGGTGACGGCATCCTTTAGCTCCTTGTCACCGTTTTGAAAGCGGTGTCGCTGTGAACGCAAGGTGCGCAGCT